>DAOWNU010000236.1 GCA_030642425.1 bacterium
AGTTCTACAGGGGACATACTCATCAGAATAGTCTTTCGCCCATTGCTCCCCGAATTCGTCTTTATATGATTCGGCTTCGGGCGTGTTTTCGGCGAGGAGGATTGTCGGGGAATGGCTGTAGTTGTAATCGAGTTCGAGCCGGACATTGGTGCTGGCGACCAATACCGACACGGCGGTCAGGAGACAGATTATGATTTTCGCTCTACTCATTTCACCTCATTGCAACTGCGTCGGTTTGGTTTCGGGTGAAGTTGCTTCGTCGTCGTCCTTGAAGATTATGTTATAAGCGCGTTTGGAGTTGAATGGCGGGTCGAGATAAACGAGATCGACGGAGGCGTCCGCGATGTGTTCGCGCAGAACCTCGAGATTGTCGCCGTAGAAGAGTTTGTTCATAATGCTCCTGTATTCTAAAACTACGGAAACAATCTAATGCGGCGTTTGCCCGCTGTCAAGGCCTTATTTTGTCAAGCGATTTGTCGATTTTTTCGTCCGATCGCGCAATCGCCCAAATATCGCAGGTTCAAATAACGGGATCGTAGGGGCGCGGTCTCCGCGCCCTATCCCAACGGGACGGGAAACCCGACCCCTACGGGAATCGCCGATTTCAATCGTAGGGGTTTGCCGGTGGTAAACCCGCCACGCTAATCTATCCGGAAGCTGAAGGAGAGTTCGTAAATGCTCCAAAAATCGAGTCTTTGCTGCCAGCGGCGGTCTATCAGGCCCGCTAACTCGCCAAGGCTCGTCCCGAAACCGATATAGACCTCGCGCTCCGCCTCGTTGTCGTGGCTGTCGTGGTTGGCGGAATGGCCGATAGCCGCGTGAACAGGGAATTCGCGGGCGGGACTCATTGTAAGCCAATATATAAACGCATCGTTCTGGGCAAAAGACTGCGCGATCAACTCGCTATTCATTGCGGAGAAATCTTTGACCGAAATTCTTAAATCGAAAAAGCCGAGTTTCTCCGGCCACCTGTCGCGGGCGAGCGCAAGGCCGGTTCCGACAACATTCGCGGCCATATCGGTATAGCCGAAGCCCTGAATCGGGTTGTATGTGTCTATCGGGTATTCGACAAAACCCAGAATCGCAATCGATAATCCGCCGCCTATCCATCTGCTTGTGCCATCTGAAAAACCCGACCATCGCGCAAAATGAGTCCCCGCCTGAGCGACTTTATAGCATATAAACATATGGCTTATTTCGTCGGTCTGGAGAAGGCCGTCGCCGTTCCAATCGTCATGCTTGATATGGGCCGCGCCCTGACTGTGCCCCCACCAATCGTCCATTCGGGAGACGGACGTCCCCACAAAACCGAACGTTGTTGCGGTAAAAACGCTCAGGTGCAGCCAGTTTATGCTTCTTTCCTCGACCGGCTTTTCGAGATAAACGGGTATTCTCTCCGTCGTCGCGCTGTCAGCGGAGGCCGGCATATCGTTCAGGGGGGAGGCAAAAAGCCTCCCCCCAATCGACATCAAGATGATCAAGGCGATTGCCTTTTTCATGTTTTCTTCCTATTCTTCCTCGACCTCGATCTCCTCGGCGCAATGCTCGATACAGCGGAACTCGATACGCCGGTTATTCGCGCGGCCGTCGGGAGATTCGTTCGTATCCACAGGGCGGGTTTCGCCATAGCCAACAGTTTCGAGCCTGCTGGAAGCTATCCCCTGCGAGACAAGCCACGATTTCACACTCTTGGAGCGCTTTATCGAGAGTTCGCGGTTGTATTCGTCGGAGCCTCTGGAATCGGTGTGGCCCTCGATCATCACGCGCATCTCGGGGTATGCCTTGAGTATTCGGAGCGCCTCCTGAAGGTCTTTTGCGCCCTGATATGTAATATCCCATTTCGCGGTCTCGAAATAGACTTTAACCCTGATCGACTCGCCCTTCTTGAGCTTCTTGGCCTTCGGGCAGCCGTCTTCCTTGACCTCGACGCCGTCGGGCGTGTTCGGGCATTTGTCCATGCCATCGCAAACGCCGTCGTTGTCGCCGTCCACAGGGCAGCCGAACTCATCTACAATACAGCCTTCGGGCGTTTTCGGGCACTTGTCCTTATAATCCGGGACCTGATCCTTATCCGAGTCCAGAGGACAGCCGTGCTCGTCAACTCTCGTGCCGCGCGGTGTATCCGGGCAGCGGTCGAGATCGTCGGTTACGCCGTCGCCGTCGGAATCGGCCTTTATTTGCGGACAGCCGTATTCGTTGACCTGCGTGCCCATCGGAGTGTTCGGGCATTTGTCGATACCGTCATAGACACCGTCGCCGTCGCCGTCGAAAGGACAGCCGTTTTGATCGACAAGAGCGCCGCGCGGAGTGTTCGGGCAGTTATCCGAATGGTCGGGAACGCCGTCCTTGTCGGAATCCACCGGACAGCCCGTATCGTCAACTTTGGCTCCGGGCGGAGTATCGGGACATTTGTCGATACCGTCATAGACAGCGTCGCCGTCGCCGTCCGAGGGACAACCGACCGCATCGACAATCGCGTCGATTGGCGTGTTAGGACACTGGTCGAGGCCGTCATAGACAGCGTCGCCGTCCGAATCGATGGGGCAGCCGAACTCGTCAACGAGAGCGCCGAAAGGAGTATCCGGGCACTGGTCGTCCTTGTTGACAACGCCGTCCTTGTCGGTATCGCGCACACCGCCGTAGTAGAAATTCAGGCGGCCCGACAGCTCGAATATTCCGGCCAATGTATCCAGCGTATAATCGGCAAACTCATCCTGAAAAGGATAATATCCCCGGAAACCGACATCGATACCAACCTGTTCTACCGGGAAAACCTCGAAACCGAACCCGAACAGGGCATGAAAATGTCTCCCCTTATAGTCCGCCCAATTCAGGCGGTTCGCAGGGATGCTGTCTGTTTGCTGGAATGTGTATTCATTCCTGATATCGGCGACTTCGATAAGGTCTTTTGTATTGTCGTCCTTGACACTCCACATCACAACGCCCGCGCCGAACTGAAGATAGGGATTAAAAAGCGTATGGGTAAAACTCCGCCACTGGAAAAACAGCTCTATCGGGATAAATTCGAGCCGGAAAGGCATGTTATCGTGTGTTTTCATTGTAAACCGGGCGCGTTCGGAATAGGATGTAGTTCCGGTCGTCTCGCCGTCTTCGATCCGGTATTTAAAGCTGTTGCCGGGCGGGTGAAAGGCTGTATGAGGATAAATTGCCTGAGTTTCCGAATTCCGAAGAAGGAATGGGAAAATGTCGATATTATCTCCCGGATAAGTATAGGAATAGCACCCCTGAATACCGACTTCGAGGTCTTTTGTAATTCCGAATTTCGCCAAACCGCCGTAGGTCGTGCCCATCGCCCAATAGTCATAGACGCCACCCGTTTTAAAAATTCCTCCACCGGGGCCGACAGAGACCTTATACATAACCTCTTCTGCGGAGATCATCCCGATAACAAGGAGTAAAATTGCGGCAACGATTAGATTCTGTTTCATTTTCCCTCCGAATACTGTGAAACGGTATTGCTGTTATTCGTCTATAATTTCGTCAAAACTTGCTTTACTAAATAAAATTCTATTGTTAATTTTGCCCTAACATCCGATCTCTGAATGTTATCCATAGCGATTTATAGTCGTTCAGTCAACGACAATCGAACACGCTTACAATAAAAAGGGCGCCGCCGTTGTTTCTACTTCTCATCGATAAATGTGAAAGTTATTCTGCGGTTCCTTTTTCTGCCCTCCGCGGCTGCATTCGACGCCACAGGGTCGATTTCGCCGTAGCCTTTGAGCGTCAATTGTCCTTCCGAAACGCCCCTTGCGACAAGAACTTCTCTCGCTTTCTCCGCGACCCGGTAGCCGCGATTGATATTGTATTTTGCGCTGCCCTCGCTATCGGTATAGACCCCTATTTCTACCTTCCTGTAAGGATATGCCCTCAATCGTTCGGCGATATTGTCGAGTTTTTGCATTGCGGATGCGCGCAGGTTGAGGCTCGCGTCGTAAGCGTCGTAGATAACTTCGCTCTCCACCGGCAGAACGAACGGGCAGCCGAGCGAATTCACGACGAAGCCGCTGGGCGTTTGCGGACATTGGTCGATACCGTCGAGCACGCCGTCCTCGTCG
>DAOWNU010000109.1 GCA_030642425.1 bacterium
GAAAGAAAGTAAGTAGAGAATATGTCAACTATGAACTATAAAATAGACCCATTTAACGCAACGCTACCGTAAAAGGTAAAAGCGCCACACCGCGCCACCCCTCTGGATTCCGGGTCAAGCCCGGAATGACAAATAATAGGCGCCCGGAATGACAGATAATAGGTGCGGCGTCTCGCCGTGCATTTTTCCCAATCGACCAAGCGCCACACCGCCCTGCCCCTCTGGATTCCGGGTCAAGCCCGGAATGACAAATAATAGGCTTGGCATGACAAATAATAGGCGCCCGAAACGACAAATAATAGGCGCGGCGTCTCGCCGTGCATTTTTAAATCAAAACCCGGTTCTCAGGCCGATATGTATCAGGCCGCCGGTTAGCGAACCGCCCTCCCCGATGCCGTAAGATATATCCCATCTCCCAATCGCGGTCGATAGACGAATCCCCAACCCATAGCCGAATTTATAATCGTAATCCCCTCCTGAAGGGCGGATTACGCCGGAATCGAGGAAGATGAAGCCGTGGGCGTCCGGGCCGAGCATGGCCCGCCATTCGAGATTGAGCCATGCGATATGCTCCGCGGCGAATTGCTCTTCGCGGTATCCCCGCAAACTGCCCCATCCGCCGAGATAATAACCGTCCGAAAGGGGAAGCGGGCCTTCGCCGAGAACGCTTCTGCCGTGAGCGCCGAGGTAAAAAACCCATTCTTTAAAAGGCTCTATCGCGGACAGGAAATCACCCTCTGTCCGAAGAAGCGGCTCGTATCGTGGAAGTTCCTCGAAAAGATCGTCGGGGCCGCTGCGCTCGATATATGAAGGCGCGAGATTTGCGGTCGCCCTAAAACCTCCCCGAGGATTTAATTTTGGGCGAAGCTTGTCCAATTCCGCGCCGAATTTTGCGGAATATTCGTTCGAGCGCGGGATTTTATAGACGTTCTGGCCGAGCGAATCCGGAGAAACGCCGCGATACCCGGCCCCGAAAGAGATATTGAAATCGAAGCTCAAGGGCAGTGAGTAATCGGCGGCGAAGCTGCGCTCGGAATATGTCGAATCGTGCCCGTAGTATTCACCGGAAAGCGACAGATCGCCGCTTCCGCCGAAGACCCAGGGTTCCGTATATGAAGCGCCAATTCTGAGATTGCTTCCCGCCATCTGATCCCAGAGGATCGACAGGCTTCGACCGGTGCCCCACATGTTCCTGAACGCGGCGTCGAGGTGGCCGGTTATCTCGTTCCCACCCTCCGAACCCGGCGCGTATCCGAGAATGCCGTTTATCAAGACGGCCCGGTCTTCGGAGACCGTAACGCGCAGCAGCCATTTCCCGGACTCGTCCAGAAGAAGTTCCGGCTCGCCGACAACGGACAGCCACGACATATCGTTCACCCGCCGAACGCCTTTGTCGATCCTGATCTGAGAGAAGCTCTCGGGAGGGTCGATAAGCATCAGCCGCTGAACCACGATCGGTCTTGTTCTTGCCTTTTTCTGCAGGATAACCTGTTCTATCGCAACCGGGTCGCCAATATCGACCGAGAGCAAAATCTCCACGGGCAGCGAGTTCCCGATAATCGGCCCTATCTGAAGGGAATCGAGCGCTATCTTTGCGAATGGATATCCCGAATTCTCAAGCTCCGTTATTAGGCGCTCCATGTCGTCGTAGAGGAGGGCCTCGAAAAAGGGATCGGTCGTTTTCAGGCCGAGAGACGGTAGCTTGAAAGGGTATCCGTTTATCCGATAATCGACTATCACGCTTCTCGGCCCGGCGTTAACATCGACAATCAAACGGATATCGCCGCCGGTGGAAGTATCGACCGACGTTGTGGCTTCCACCAGAAGATAGCCCCGCCCGCGATACATCGCCTCGACAGAGTCCGCCGCGAAATCGGCACCGCCCGTCACGGCTGCTTCCCGAACCGCTTTCGAACCGAGCGGGCCTGCCGATTTGATCTCGATATCGAGGACGGCGGCGAGAAAAGATGCGGACATTATTATTATGATAAACGCATATCGCATTATAAAAAACGCCCCCTTCGAAGGGGGCGTTTGGTTGGGATGTGTGAAGGTCTATTTGACCATGAGTAATTTCCGGTTGACCGTTTTATCACTCGACCTGAGAACGCTGAAATAAATGCCGCTGGGCAAATCGCCGCCGGTATCGCTCCGACCGTCCCAAACTGCGCGATGATAACCGGCGGGGAGCTTATCCTCGACGAGCGTCCGCACGTTCCTGCCCGTAACATCGTAAATCGACAGTTCGATATCCGCTTCGTCCGGCAGCGCAAAATGCAGTTCTGTTGCGGCGTTGAAAGGATTCGGCGTGTTCGGAAGCAACGCGAGCCTATCCGGCAGATTCCTATCGGCCACAATCTTGAAGGTGTGAGTGCCCGCAGTGATGTTCAGGCCGTCCACCTCCGTCATATCGAACGTTTCGCCGTCGATTGCGATAGTAAATTCGGCTTTGCCCGTAACAATCCACTCGATCCGCGTGTCTTTCGCCGCCTCCAGAACGCCGTTCCATTCACCGACAACGCCGATTGAATTCTCGCTTTGAAGCAGCGGCATGTCCCCATCGAAAACAATCCGGTTCCCGGAATTTGGTATCGGTGGGGGCGCGGGTCTGTCGAACGGGATTTCGGTCATCGCGAATTTGGCAAAGCACCCCGCATCGTCGGCGAAATACATCCTTCCCGAAATAACCGGTTCCGGCTCATATATGGGGGCCTCTTTCGGCAGATAAATACTCGTTACCCGAATATTCGCCGGGCTCATCGTATATATCCACTGACCAAGCCCCGGGACGAACTCATCTGTAGATTCATATCTCGGCGTTCCCTCTGTCTCGAAATAGTAGAAGGTGCCGTCGAGAATGGCGTCGGGAGGAGTGATTTCCTGATCGGAAAGATATGTTCTATGAGCGGGGCTTCCGAGCATAATCCAGCCGGTTGGCAAACCGCGGTCGAAATGATAAACCGCATTGCCCGTCCGGATATAAGATGTATCGATATTCGAGAGCACCCAGTATCCCTTGCCGATCTCGACAACGGAAGCATCGACATACGCCTGGATCGAACTGCTCCACGTCCAGACACCGAAGGCGTGTGGGAACAGTGCGGAAATGGACATGGAAGGCAACGTTACCGGCGCGCTTATCATATTCCATCCGCGAGCCAGATCGATCTCCCAGTCGTAACTGCCGGGTGTCGCGTCGAATGTTATCTCCACAACCTCGCCTGCATGAACCAGGAACAGGCTGTCTCCAGTCATATCTAACCAATCGTTTATCAGCAATCCCTTCCACATCTGGCGGGGATCCCAGACGATATAGCCATCTTCCGCAAAATGGGCGCGCCATTTTACCATGGTGCCCGTGGGCCGGATATCGGTGCCAAGAAAACGCCAGTCGCCGCTGAGGAACCATGCGTCTGACAGCCCGGGGAAAGGCGGCAGGTTAAGAACATCGATGCCCCTGTCGTAATCCTCGGTGGCGGCATCCAGAAGTCCGAAACTGATAGAATCCTGTAATTCCCATGAAGCGTTGTAGTAGTTAAGCATTCCATGCCAGAAATAGCGGAGTTCTCCGCCCACGATAAATACGCCGCCGAGCGGCACCGGTATCGGAAGGAACTCCATGCCGTAGTTGATAAGAAGATCCGCAACCTCGATTCTGCAGCTTCGCCCGTTGAGCACGTCCGGATTCACGGCGTATTCGATTCTTATCAATTCGGCGGGGCCGGCAAGCGGAGTCGGGCCGACAAGCCGGACAAGAACGCGATCCGAACCGATATTCCTTATCACCAATACCCAATCCGGCGGAAGATCGCCGCCCCTCGTAACATTCAGGGGCGAGAGGAAATCGTCGTCGGCGATAACAGTGAAGTCGAGGTGCGTTATCTCGTTCGTATAAGTCTCGCCCACATAGATCGGAACCTCGATAAGGTCGCTTGGGTCAGCAACCGTTTCCTCCGGCGGATAAACTTCGAGATAGTGCGCCGGAATTTTCGGCGTAACATGGAAATCTATCCTCAATTCGTGCTCGGAAATAATCGGGTCGTTTGTGTAGAAGGACACATATTCCGTATAGGTGCCGACATCGAGAGTGCCCGCCTCGAAATGAGCGATGATATTCTCTATCGTTCCGGGAGGAATGAGGTCGTATTCGGGGTCGATGTCCACCCATGAGGCATCCTCGACGAGAGACCACACCGCCGTGCCGTCGCCCGTGTTGTGTAAAATGATATTCTTGTCGATCTCCCAGCCCTCTTCGAGATAGACGACGAGTATCGTGGGTTCGAGCGCAAATGCCGGAACTCCGCCGGGAGCGCCCAGAAGCATTGTTCCCAGTTCGTCCGCCGCGCTGAGGTCCACGGCAAGCGGCCATTCTATCAAAGTGTCCCCAACCTCGTTTAGAACCTGGAACCCCACGCCGATACTGTCCGCCGGAAGAGCGAAAAATTCCTCCACGGCAGTCATATCTATAAACATCTCGACGCTGGAATAGCCGGGAGCCACGGATTCGAACGCCCCCCGCGCGGGGACAGTAATCCTCGAAATCTCCGCGGAATCGGCATTTATCGGGTAGAAATAAACATCCGTGGGAGCGCCGGCCACGTAAATCCTTTCGTAGTATCCCTCTGTGGGAATATCCGCGGCCCCCGTGCGGGAGTAACCGTCGTCGAAGAAGAAAAGGAATCTGTAGCCATCGACGATTGTCACGAACGCATCCATGCCGACATATAGAGTATAAAGATCGTTCATGAGCAGTATTTGAGCGTCGGCGGCGAGTTCGGCGCGCGTCGCCTTGAACCACGGGGACTCGTTGAGGTTGCCGTCCAGCACGGGCGGAGGCCCCGTAACGTAGTTGCTGTATAGCAGGTTGCCCTCGAGAGAAGCCCCGCCGTCGATATTGGAGAAACCGCTAAAGAAATCCGGGTCCACATACACGGCTTGAACCTTGTAGAAATACAGCCTGCCGGGGTCAACCGTATTATCCGCGTAACTATTATAAGGAACCGAATCCGCAATAACTTCGTAGCCGATATCGAAATACTCGCTTCGATGAATTCTATAATGCGAGAGATCCACCGGCAATCCGGTCATAACCGCAGGCGGCGCTTCCCACATCAGGGGGATACAGCCGCGGAAGCCGTCGAGAGCGCGGAGATTTTGCGGGACGAAAACGGGATGTGTGGTCTTGATAACCACGACATTGAACTCCTGAACCGTTGTATCCCCGGCATCGTAAGCCATTATTTCTATTGTATATGTTCCCTCGATATCGATTGGCAGCCACGAAGAATATCCCGAAATATCCACTTCCATACCGACCGGGCCGGTTAAAAGCTCGTAGGAAACGAGATCGCCGTCGGCATCGCTCGCAATTGCGAGATAAAACCACGGGAAACCGTCAAGAATGAGTGTATCGTTGGGGAATGTGAAAAAGACCGGCGGGTCGTTGACGGAGATCACGGTAACGAATACCGAATCCACAAGGATGTCCTCGCCGTCGGTCGCTGTGATTATTATCCACCCTTCGCCGTGGAAATCCGGCGCGAGGCTCACCCGAACGAACGAGGAATCGACAAGCGTGGCGACAATGTTCTCTTCCGTCGATTCGACATCGTAGATCAATCCGGTAGGCGGCTCGAAAACCCATGCCAGCGGCGGCAGGTTCGTGTCGGGATCGTCTTCGAACATCACAAGATCGGGAATTGGTTCGAGAACGCCGAGAGTCCAGCATCCGGCGGTCGGGCCGGGCATGCCGTTCGGGCCGTCGTTGTCGAGCGCCCTCACCGTGAAGAAATACTCGCGGGCACTGTCGAGGCCATCGACATAAGTGTGTATTTCCGTTCCCGGCGCGACGGGCGCGAGCGTGTCATAGACCGGCACGAATGTATAATCTATCGGGTCGAAATCGAAATCGGGCTGGAACCGTATCTCATAACCGATGCCGACCGTTCCAACATCGCCGTCATCGCCCGGAGCCGTGAATATCAACTCGATAGCGTTCGCGTCCAGATCGCCGCAGATCAGGTCTAATATCACGTCGGGCGGAATATCGTCACTGAACTCGTGCGTAACGATATGAAGAATATTGGAAATCGGCCCGGGATTATCGACCTCGTCGAATGCCCTTCCCGCAATCCAGTAATCCGTTTCCTCGGTCAGGCCGTCAACATAGAGCGACTGTCTGGTTCCCGCGATTTCCGGCACAGGAACGCCCGTTGTTATCTCCGGCTGAAGATCGAAATCGCCGACATCGAAGGCTGTATTCGACATACGGAACTCGTAACGATCCGCCGTGCCGACATCGCCGTCGTCGCCGGGGGAATCCCAATAAATCGTAAAATTACCCCAATCGACCTCGCGGGCCGCAAGCGTATCGATCTCGAATGCCGCCGGCGGCGTGTCGTCGGGTTCCGCGGGAGTTGTAAAATTCACCATATTCGATACGGGCGACTCGTTCGGCACCTCGTCATGAGTAACTATCGCCGCCCAGTATTCCGTTTCCGGAAGAAGGTCTTCGAGCCAGACATCCTGAACGGTTCCGGCAACCAGCGGCGCGGGCATTCCGGCGCCGAAGAAAGCTGGCGGCCAGACGAAATCGAAGAGGTCGTAGCCC
>DAOWNU010000283.1 GCA_030642425.1 bacterium
ATCGCTATATCGCGCATATCCCAAACGACCCCTATTTCCCGGACGACGGCGATCATACCGACACGAGCGGCCCCGATCAATTCGACAAAGTTGTAATTCACTGCCCGGAGGCATGGGATATCGAAAGGGGAAACGAGAATATTCTTCTGGCGATTATCGATTCCGGCACCGACGTCGATCACCCGGACCTCGCCGCGAATATATTTGTCAACCCCGGCGAGGATATCGACGGCGACGGCGAGCTATACGACATCGCCGACCTCGACGGCCTCGATAACGATTTCAACGGCTACATCGACGACCTTTTCGGTTACGATTTGGTCGGTGGAGTAACCGGCGAGGAGATGTCGCCGCCGGATCAGGAGGATTGGAACCCGGACGTTCATTACGCCGGCGACGACGGCTGGGGAGAGCCGGACCCAAGCGTGGGCAACGGCCTCGGCGGGTTCATGGGGATAATCCCGCCGGATATGGGTGTCTCGCACGGAACGCATTGCTCCGGGATCGCCGCCGCTGTTATGGACAATGCTCTGATGTTCGCGGGTGTCGCCGGTGGCGGATGCAAGATCGTGCCGGTCAGAGTGGGCAATCCTGAAGGCTCTATGACCGTAACCGATATCGCCGCCGGGATAGAATACGGAGTCGCTATCGGCGCCCACGTTCTGTCGCTGAGCCTCGGCGGGATGACTTCCGAGCCGGAGCCGGTGGAGTCCCTTGCTATCGATTACGCATGGGCCGCGGGGGTCGTTCTAATTTGCGCCTCCGGGAACAACGCCGGAATGCCGTTTTTCGGCAACGACACGTGCGCATACCCTTCGAGCGCAAGCAAAACAATTGCTGTGGGCAGTTGCGACGCCTCGGGAGAAAGGGCGTCATACAGCCAGCACGGGAGCATGCTCGACGTTGTCGCTCCGGGCGGTTCGAGCACCGCAATGGGCGCGATCACCGAAACTATCTGGTCAACATGGATAACTTCGGTCGCCGAGGCCAACGACGACCCTTCTCTCACAGCGGGCGAACACAGATATTTTCACGCCGAGGGAACCAGCATGGCCTGCCCGCAGGTTACCGGACTTTGCGGTCTGATTCTTTCGCGCGATCCGACTCTCGACAACGAGGAAATTCGGGATGTCCTTCGCGCTACCGCCGACGACGTCATGGCTCCCGGCCACGATCTTCTCACGGGTTACGGGCGCGTAAATGCTTATGCCGCGGTCGTATCGGTCGGTGTCGATGAGAATAACCTGCCGGAAAGCCACGGGATAACCGTATTTCCAAATCCTTTCAACGCTGTATGTAATATTGTCGCGGAAGGCGATATCGCGATATACGATGTCCGGGGAAGATCGGTTCGAGAATTGGCGTTCGACGGTGGCAATTCGCGCCTCTGGGACGGCGCCGACGATAGCGGCGCCCCGGTTCCGAGCGGGATATATCTTATCAAAATGGAAGAGAACGGAAAGGCGATGAGCCGGACTGTCATTTTCTTAAAGTAGCCGCATTTAGGAAAAAATGTCAAAATCCAAATGACAAATGAATGTCAAATGACTTAATGTCAAATATCAAATTGCCTTATGGAGGATTTCGTGAAAAGGATTTTTCTGTTTATACTGATACTGACTGCGTCATTCGCACAAAATAGTGAGATTGATGTGCGGCTCGAAGTTCCGGATCGTTCGGCCCTGAAAGAGCTGCAACGCGCCGGACTGATGATCGACAATTACAACCGCAATACGGGAGAGCTTTTCGGGGTTATCGACGAAAGGTCGCTGCCAACGCTCCGGCTTATGGGTTATCCAATCGAGGTTCTGCCGGAAACCGACGCCAGAGCGCACGCGGCGCTGAGAAAAGAGCCTTCGGGATACCCGACTATTTCCGACTTTAATACATTCATGGCGCAGGTTGTCGAGGATCACCCCACATTGGCCACGCTGGATACTTTCGGCTGGTCGCAGGGCGGTCGTCCACTTCTGATGATAAAAATATCGGACAATGTCGCAACTAACGAAAGCGAGCCGGAGTTTTGTTATATCAGCACTATGCACGGCGACGAGCCTCCCGGAACTATTTTTCTCATGTGGTTTATAGATTCACTCACGGACAACTACGGCACCGATCCACGTGTAACGCGCATGGTCGATTCTTGCGAGATATTTATCAACTTTCTTCTCAATCCCGATGGCTATGTTGCCCAAAGACGCCGACTCGACAGCGGCACAGATATGAATCGTAATTTCCCCGTGCCCGACGGCACCCGCGGCGAGGAGGGAACTTTCAATACGGATCAGGAAACACGCGCAATTCTCGATTGGTTTAAATCGCGAAACATTAGCTTTACGATCAATTTTCACACCGGCGCGCTGGTGGCAAATTACCCATGGGACTACGACGCCGTTCGCGCACCGGACGATTCACTTTATAAATTCATCTGCGTCAATTATTCAAGCCGCAACGATCCGATGTTTTACCATAGCGGTTTCCCGTCCGGGATAACCAACGGCTACGACTGGTATGAAGTCGATGGCTCCATGCAGGACTGGACTTATTGGACTTTTGGCGATCTGCATATAACGGTCGAACTGAGCGCTTATAAATGCCCGCCGTTCAGTTCGCTGGACACGCTGTGGGAACACAATTATGACGCCTATTGCGCGGAGATCGAGGTTGTATTGAACCACGGCGTCCACGGCGATATTACCGACAGCCTGACCGGCGATCCGGTCGGGGCGATGATCGTTTTCGACGATCCCCACCGGCAAAAATACTCCGATCCGGACAACGGCTATTATCATCGGATACTGCTCGAGGGCGATTATGAATTGACTTTCAGCGCGCCGGGCTATCGAGATAAAACCGCCGACGTTCATGTCCCGGATTCCGGCCTCGCGCGGCTGGACGTTCAGCTTTCGTCCGTGGAGCTTGTCTTTATCTACTCTTCGGATTTCGAGGCCGACAACGGCGGTCTTATCACAATCGATTTCCCTTGCAATGAAGATTGGGAATGGGGGGAGCCTTCGCGCGGGATAATCGAGGCACATTCGGGGGAAAAGGTCTGGGGCACGATCCTCGATAGCGAATACCACGACAGCAGCCAGAGCCGCCTTTTCCTGCAGGATATCGCCCTGCCGGATGCCGATAGCCTTACTTTGTCATTCTGGCAATGGTTTAGTTTTCAGGGGATGTCCTCGGGCGAGTTCCACGACGGCGGCAATATAAAACTCTGGCTCTCCACGGGCGACAGCGTAATACTCGCTCCGAACCCCGATTACAGCGAAACCATGAGCGAATGGAACCGGCTCATCCCCTATCAGGAGGCCTACGCCGGACTTAGCCCCGCAATGTGGTGGCATCTTGTGAAAGTCGATCTTAACACATGGCGCGGCCAAACGGTCGATATAAGCTGGGATTTCGGCTCATCCTCGGTGAACACGCAGGTCGGATGGTTTATTGACGACGTTGCGATTTCCTATCCCGACACATCGAGCATAATAATTTCTTCCGGGGAGCAAAGGCCGGAGAATATTGCGCTGACAGCTTTTCCAAATCCATTCAATTCGGCGGTTACAATTTCCGTAGGGGAGGGTCTGAGACCCTCCCGCGTTGAGATATTCGATA
>DAOWNU010000274.1 GCA_030642425.1 bacterium
ATTGGGCAGATCCCGATACGAACGCTTCCGGGATCACTATCGCAAACACGGATGCCGCAAAGATCACTATTATCAAAAATAACACACACGTGGGCGATATTTATTTCGACGCGACATACAGGACTTGTGTCGCGGATTATGCGGATGAAAGACATATAGTAAAAAACGGCTTTTCCTCGGCACTCGCTCTGGAGCATGAATTCTCCGGCGGATTGTCGGTTCTCGGCGGGCTATGCTATGACCGGGATTATCTCGGCGAGGATCATATTTTGCCCGTGGGTGCAGTAACCGTGCGCATCAAACCGGATTTGAATTTATTCGCCTCCGGCGGGATGGCCTACCGACAGCCCGCATTCGACGAGCTTTATTTGCTGCAGAGCATCTCCGACCGGGGCGATATCCTCGTGTTCGAAGGCGACTCCGCGCTCGTTTCCGAGCGCTCGAATGGTGGAGAGGTCGGGTTCATCCACAGACAGGAAAACAAATTTTTTCTCGGCGGAAAGGCTTTTTACAGAAAGACAGGGGATGTTATCGACTGGATGTCCACACGAATAGCCGCCGATTCGCCCTCGCCGGATACCTTATATTATAGCCCGGAGAACAAATTCGATATCGAGACATACGGGGGAACGATCCATTTCGAGTTGACATCCGACAAAGATTTCCGTTTTGGCGGAATTTATACTTATTCTCATTCGACCCCCTCAAATTTCGCCGCGCCGGAACATGTTCTCAAAATATTTGCCGAAGAGACGCGGTATTATCTCGACGATGAACTCTCGGCGCTGCTTCGACTCGAGGCGCAGGGCTATTTCGGCATTCCGGGCGATTCAGAGGAAGACCTCGATCCGGTTGTTATTCTCCGTGGGCGATTGCGGCTAAAATTTCTCACGTTCAGCGTATTTAGCCAGTATGAGTATGCCCTCTCTGACTCCGACGGCTGGAAAAACGCGGATTATTACCTGCTGCCCGGTTACGATTTGCCCGGTTCCCGATGGCGCGCAGGTGTGGAATGGGAGTTTTTCGACTGAGTCGGTCTGTCTTGAATTTTAAGATTAATCAAAGAAACAACCCTCGAATAGACCATATTCAGATTCAATTATTTTTTTTTATACAGACATTTATTTAATTTTACATTTACAATCGGAGGCGGTTGAATTAGTTTTGTGTGCTTAGTTGTAATTTAAATGATAGCTTGAATCCATATATAAAATTCTTGCAACAAAAAAGCTCGACGATTTGGAGCGACTCGATGAACATTCACAAACTCGGTAATTTCTTCAACCCAAAAAGAATAGCGCTGATCGGCGTCACGCGAAACCCGCTGGGTGTCGGCGGACGCGTTCTGGCAAACCTTGTCGGAAGCGGATTTCAGGGAGTCGTTTATCCGATTAACGATATGGAGGAAGCTGTTTTGGGAATCCCATGTTTTCCGGATATCGCAAGTTTGAAAAAGAAACCCGATCTCGCGGTTATTTGCACGCCTGCAGCCCAAGTTTCGGAAAATATTCGTCGATGCGCAGAGGCGGGGATTATATCGATTTTGATTATTTCGGCTGGTTTTGGTGAGACTGGCGAAAAAGGGAAAATATTAGAAGCAGAAATACTCGATATAAAATCCAAATATAAAGGGATGAGGATTATCGGCCCGAATTGCCTTGGAATAATTGTCCCGGGCTTGAACCTGAATATTAGTTTTGCAGGTGGGATGCCTCAAAAGGGACACATCGCTTTTATCTCGCAATCCGGTGCGCTATGCACCTCGGTGCTCGATTGGGCAATTCAGGAAAAAATCGGATTTTCGAAATTTATATCGATCGGAAACACTCTGGATGTCGATTTCGGAGACCTAATCGATTATCTCGGTGAGGACGAGGAAACACGTTCCATTATTTTATATATCGAATCGATCGGACGCACCCGCGAGTTTATGACAGCAGCCCGGGCATTCGCTCGGAATAAGCCTATCATTGCATATAAAGCGGGTCGGTTCCCCGAATCCGCGCAGGTCGCGGCCTCGCATACCGGCGCTATAGCCGCTGAGGACGCTATCTACAATGCCGCGTTCAAACGAACGGGAATAGCCCGCGTATTCGATATCGGCGAAATATTTAATATCGCCGAGTTAATCGGAAGACATAGAATACCACGAGGATCCAGGTTGGGCATCGTAACGAATGCGGGCGGTCCGGGCGTGATGGCTACCGATGTTTTAATCGAAGTAAATGGCGAGCTGGCGAAACTATCGAACGAAACTATCGAGAAACTTAACGAGTCTCTCCCCCCTTCCTGGTCGAATGGCAATCCGGTCGATATTCTCGGGGATGCGCGGACAAAAAGGCTCTCTAAAGCTACGAAAATCGTTCTCGACGATAAAAATGTCGATGCCGTTCTTGTTATTCTAACTCCACAAGCTATGACAAATCCTACATCAGCGGCGAAAGCGATAGCCAAGTTATCCACGGAAACATCGAAGCCGATACTCGCGGCATGGCTCGGCGGTAAAAGTATGCGCGAAGGTATTGGAATTCTTACGGAAGCGGACGTTCCGACATACGCAACACCGGAACAGGCGATTCGCGCATTCATGACACTCGTCGAATACTCGCGTAATCTCGAAGCCCTTTACGAAACACCTCTCGAAGTTCCGGTTAAGTTTCCGCTCGATAGAATTGAAGCAAGGGCAAAATTCGAGAATTTAGTCAAACAAAAACACGAGATATTATCCGAAACAGTATCAAAAGAACTCTTAGAAGATTATGGTATCCCAACTACACACCCAATTATTGCAAAATCGGTCGAAAAAGCTGTCGATGTTGCAAACAAGATAGGATATCCGGTCGTATTAAAAATCCATTCGAAGGATATTACACATAAAAGCGATGTCGGCGGTGTTCTTCTCGACATTAGCGACGCAGGGATGGTGCGAGCGGGATTTAATTCGATAATTGCTTCCGTAAAAGAAAAAGTTCCCGGTGTAAAAATCGAGGGAATAACTGTTCAAAAAATGCTAAAGAAGAGGGATAGCACCGAATTAATCCTTGGGATTAAACGCGATCCTGTTTTCGGGTCGGCGATATTGATCGGCATGGGCGGAACAGCTGCAGAACTTCTTAAAGATAATGTCCTCGACTTTCCGCCTCTCAACGAAAACCTCGCGCGCCGAATGATCGAATCATTGAAAATTTTCCCACTTCTCGATGGCTATAGAGGAAGGCCGAAAGGTAATGTTGACAAGCTCGTCGAGGTTATAATCCGGTTATCCTATTTCGCCGCGGATTATTCGGAAATTGCTGAACTTGATATTAACCCGCTTCTTGTGACTCCGGACGACATCATCGCGCTCGACGCGCGAATAATAATCGATAAAACGCTTTCGAAGCCCTCTGACAAAGAGTATTCTCACCTCGCGTTAAGACCCTATCCAGATAAATACGTGAAAAAAACGCATCTTCCGGATGAAACACCCATAACTCTCCGCCCGATAAAACCGGAAGACGAGCCTTTATGGTTCGAATTACTCGAAAATTGCTCGCGTGAATCGATTTATATGCGGTTCCGTTATTTCTTCGATTGGCGCACACATGAAGTAGCTTCGCGGTATTGTTTTAACGATTATGATCGTGAGATAGCTATCGTCGTTGAGACCGAAATTAACGGCAGTCGAAAATTACTCGGTGTAGGGCGTCTGGTGGCCGATCC
>DAOWNU010000433.1 GCA_030642425.1 bacterium
CAGCATCCTGAGAGCCGAGTGCAGCATCCTGAGAGCCGAGTGCAGCATCCTGAGAGCCTAATGTAGTTTTCCGAAAACGCAATGCAGTTGTCTGAGAGGCAATTGTGGGTTCACTCGGCGGTGTGGTGTGAAGCACCTTTTACCCATAACCTTGTGACATTTGAGCTTTGATATTTGGAATTATTGCTTATTGAAACGGATTTGCCACCATTTGCGTTTTTTTTTGAAAAAATCAGCAATCTCAAATAAATTCACTCATTTCTCTTGACTTTAGTCGTAACAGTCATTTATTTGTTCCCGATATGTTCGATATAGCAATAGAATCAGTTTATGAAAAAATAGCGGCCTCCGGGATTGCGATCCTTCTGGTTTATTTCATTACCAAGCTTATTTTCAAGCTTCTGGATAAATGGCTGCACAAACCGGATATTCAGTATTCCGTGCGGAAGCGCGTGATCTACGGCTCGACCATTATCGGCGTGATCCTCGTTGCGACTATCTGGACGGAATTCGTCTCGGGCCTGACAACGTTTCTCGGCATAATCGGCGCCGGGATCGCGCTGGCGATGAAAGAACCGCTGACCTCGATTGCGGCGTGGTTCTACCTCGCCGTGTCGAAACCTTACCAACTCGGCGACAGAATCGAAATCGACGGCCTTAAAGGCGACGTTGTCGATATCAGCGTTTTCCACACAACTTTGCTCGAAGTTGACGGCTGGGTCGAAGGCGAGCAGTCCACGGGCAGGCTTTCAAACATACCGCACAACTGGCTGTTCACGAAGAAAATCTTCAATTATACGAGCGGGTTCAGATTTATCTGGACAGAGGTTTCGGTGGCGATAACATTCGAGAGCGACTGGAAGAAGGCCCGCGATATTATGATCGAACTTGCGGAGAAAGTTTCCGGCGAAACACCGGGGCGCGCCGCGGAAGAGATACGCGCCGCAAGCAATAAATACCTTATCAAGATCGGCACTCTGACACCGATAGCGTATATCACAGTAGTCGATCATGGTGTAAAACTGACCGCACGTTTCCTGTCGCCGGTCAGGTCCCGCCGTTCGATGGAATCTCACCTATCCCGCCTGATCCTCGAGGCCTTCGACGCCGCAGAGAATATCACTTTGGCCTATCCGACATACAGAATTATCCGCAAAGATTGATAGGTAATCACTTTCTATCTCGTTGCGCAGCCCCAGATGCGCAGCGGAGTTGTGGACGAAGCTCCTGCTTCGTGTGGTTGGAAGCAGAATATCGTTGTGAGGGCAATAATAAAGAACGTCCACATAAGGTTCGCCTCGATTTATCCCTTGCTCCCGGTTAAACATCATATTATAATAACTTGCAGGATAAATATACCCACGCTAAAGCGGTCGGGAGAGCTATAAATACAGGATTTAACAATAACAATTCAAAACAGGAGGCGCAATGAAAAAGGCCAACTCTGTTATTATTACTTTTCTTCTCGCTTTGTTCGTGATGTTTATCGCGGGCTGCGAATCGGGGGGAGAGGGCGTCCAGCTTAACCCCGAAGCGGCATACGAAGATCTGACCGCGATTTCCAAACAGATATACTACTGCCAGGCGATACTGAATCTGCTCGATGCCGATAAGGAGACTGTCATGCCGCCGGGCGGCGCGGCGTATCGCGGAGAGGTCGTCGGCTATATCTCGAAGCTCCGGCACAACCTTTATACCAGCGAGCGGTTCGGGATGCTCCTCGGGACCGCGGAGCGAGGCGAGTTCGGCGAATGGGAAGCGGCAAACCTGCGTCTATGGCGGCGGCAATTCGATTTGCAGAGCAAGTTCCCTGCGGATTTCGTCGCCGAGGAGGCCGCCGCGATCTCCGAGGCCTATACGGCGTGGGAAATAGCGCGCGATAAAGACGACGTCTCGATCTTCCTCCCGCACATGAAAAAGGTTTTCGAGCTTCAGCGAAAAAAGGCCGACTACCTCGGCTATACCGATCAACCCTACGACGCGCTCCTCGACCTGTATGCCCCCGGCCTGACAACGAAACAATGCGAGGCGCTTTTCGAGGACCTCAAACCGTTCATTGTCGAATTAGTGAAAAAGATAAAGGACTCCGGCGTCGAACCGGATTGCGACCGTTTCGGCAAGATCGATTTCAACCCGGATAAACAGAAAACGTTCATAATTCAGATGGTCGAGGCGGTCGGTTTCAATTTCAAGGAGGGCTTTCTGGCCGAAACCGTCCACCCGATGACGCTGAATCTCGGTCTCGGCGATATAGTCATAACCGACGCCTTCGAC
>DAOWNU010000267.1 GCA_030642425.1 bacterium
GCGCGATACTATAATGAAAAGAACTCTGGATTATCTCACCGGAACGGGGATTATCGAGGATATTTTTCCACAAAGACCCGCCGATGCGTCTCTCGTGTCCGCGAGACCGAATCCATTTAACTCCGCAACGACGCTCGAATTCCAGGTTACCGGACAGAATCGCGCTCTGCTGGAGATATTCGACCTTTCCGGGAAGAGGGTTTCCGTGTTGGCGGACGAAGAATTGTCTTCCGGAAAATACAGCTTCGTCTGGAACGCTCACAATCGCGGCAATTTCGAATTGCCGAGCGGGATCTATTTCGCGTGCCTGAAAATCGGCGGGGGCGTTTTCACGAAGAAGATACAACTTATCAAATAATCCGGGCGAATGCGTCCTTTTACATTTCCCAAAGGGGGGAAAATGAAATCGAAATTGGCTGTCGTTATTGTGTGTATGCTGCTGATCGGTACGTGTTATGGATACATTCGGGTTTCGATGTATGAGCTTTTTACAAGCGGCACGTGCGGCCCATGTGTCTCTGTGAATAATCATCTGGACGACTGGTATCCGCTTCACCACGACGATATCTGCCTGATCAGATACCACACAAGCTGGCCCGGCTCTGGGGATCCTTTCTACGCGGCCAATCCGAGCCAGAACGCGGCGCGAACTTCTTATTATAGTGTCGGTGGGGTTCCAAAGGCCGTGGTCAACGGCACATCTGTCGGCTCATGGTCCGCCGCCGACGGTATCGCTCTGTCTGTCGCCGGAACAACGGTTCCGCTCGGTATCGAACTGATGCCGATAGACAGCGGTCAGGTGCGGGTGGAAGTCCTCTGCGACGCCCCAACCTTTTTCGGCACCTTGGACCTTACATGTGTCCTGATCGAGGACAGCCTTCATTATTCGGCCCTCAACGGTCAAACGGAATTCTATCAGGTAATGAGATATATGCTTCCCGGCCACGGCGGTATATCTTTAACGATAAACGGCGACACTTCCATCGTTCTGGATTACGATTTTAGACCGCACATGGGAATCGTGGACGATTACCGTCACTGCTCCTATGTCGCCTATCTTCAGGACAACTCGGGCGCGCCGGGGGAGATTTATCAATGCAATAAGATACATGTCGATGCCATGACCGACTATGGGCATTTCGTGGAACACGGCACTGTTAGCAACCTAACCGAGCCGGTCGATACTTCGGCCTTCGAAGCGACTTTGACCCATTTCGGCCTGCTTGCGGACAACTACGATATCTGGATGGAAGGCGATTATCCCGCCGGATGGCTCGCCGGGATGACCGTGAACGGCGCCGTGACGGATTCCACCCGTGTATTGCTGTCGAGCCTGGATGTTGTGGAGATAGAGATCGACATATCGCCGCTCGGGGACCCTTCGACCGGGCGGGTTTGCGTTTATATCAGCCCGGTTAACGACCCGGAAGGCGGTGTGGACACTGTCCAATTCTCCGTTATCGCGGGCGGGAACGTTCTGTATGTTGGCAGTTCGGTGGCCGCCGGGGATATGCCCTATTTCAGAGACCTTTTCGCGGACAACGACGTCGAGTTCAGCGAGTGGAGCATCGGCTCGAACGGCCATCTGCCGGATTATTCCGATATGGAATTCGAGGCTATGGTCTGGCAGGACGGCGCGAATATCACCGACGGCATGAACGCCACGGAACGCCTTGCTCTTCGGGACTATCTGGAGAATGGCGGGAAGGTTCTTATCACGTCTTCGGGCATGGGTGCCGATCTCGGTTCGCTCATGGCATTTTATCTTCTCGTTCTGGGCGCGACATATCAGGGCAGCGAATACTCCCCAACCGGCGTTTCCGGATCGACCTATCCGGGCACGGAGTTAACCGATTTTAACGGAACGCTGCCGGGCGCGGGATTTCCGGGAGAAAAAATTTCTGTGAGCGCGCCTGCGGAGGCAATATTACGATATAACACCGGCCCGACGTGCGGGTTGAAAAAGGATTTTACCGGCGGCGGGAAGCTCATATATCTGACTTTCCAATACGAGCTGATCGAGGACGAGTCGGAGCGCGACGAACTGTGGGATTGTATTGTCGATTACTGGGGCGGATTGGGAATCGAAGAGCGCGAGATGCCGGTTTCGCAGAGCATTATCGAGGCCTACCCGAACCCATTCAACAGCTGCGTTACTCTCTCATTCGACAATATTAGAACCGGCGCGCTGAAAATCGAGGTTTTCGATATCGCCGGAAGAATGATCGACGTTATCCACAACGGCACATTACCTGCGGAACACAAATCGATACAATGGGACGCCACGGCCTTCTCCAGCGGCGTTTATCTTATCCGGGCCACGGGAGAAGGAGTTTCGGCGCAATCGAAGGTTTTACTTGTAAAATAGGAGTTGAAAATGCGTTTTTCGAAATCACTAATCGTTCTTGTGCTACTGTCCCTGATTGCCCTTGCGGCGGAAGGGGCGGTAATCGACGATTTCACGCTCAAGAATTTGCGAGGTGAAGATGTCGTGCTGAGCGAATTCTGCGCGGAAGGCCCTATTATTCTTACATTCTGGGCAACATGGTGCAAGCCCTGCATCAAAGAATTGCGCAAGCTGACCGTAATGAAAAATTTCCTCGATGCGCACGGTCTCAGGGTAATGGCGGTTTGCGAGGACGGCCCGCGCACGCGAAACAAGGTGAGACCTTTCGCCGATAAAGAGAACTGGGAGTTCACAATCGTTATGGACAAAGGCGGCCGGGTGAAAACTCAGCTTGGAGTTGCGGACATTCCCGAGCTTTTCATTTTGACTACGGAGAGGGAAATTCTGTATCATCACATAGGATACAAGCCCGGCGACGAAGCGGAATATAAGAAAACGATAGAAGAACTATTTCCCATAGAAGATGAGCCTGAAACCGCCGGGGAGGATGAGATTGCGGAATAAAATTTTCCACGCGGCGCTTTTGCTGATTGTTCCCGCGGCGCTGTTCGCCGTTTCCGTTACTGCGAGGAATACGCTCGAATACCGTGGCACGAAGGCCGATAAGGGGAACAGCTTTTTCGAAAACAGGCTCGACCTGCGTATGAATTTCTCCGGTATCACTCTCGGCGCAACTTACGAAGCCATGCAGCCTTCGCGCGAGTCCGCACTCACAAGACCCGACAGCACATACAACGCAATTACCCAGCGCTGGGCTAAACTGACCCACAAAACAATCGAGATAACGGGCGGAACTTTTACGACCACCCTCGGCGGCGGCCTTCTTCTCGACACCCGCGAGCGGCGCGATATTCAGCAGGATCATCATCTGGACGGCGCGAACGTTATGCTCCACCTAAAGCCGATAGAAATAAACCTCCTCTCCGGTCTTGCGGATTGGGACTCGAATACCCGTTTCATGGCGGGAGAGTTCAAGAGCAATTTGGCCTTTGCGCCGGTCGGCGCCGGCTATATGAGATTCGATGTCGGAGAAATCTCGCCCCTGCCCGGCCTTATTGGCGAAACCTGGGAGGTGAACGCCTCACCCATGTTCGGCCCCTTCGCCGGAGATATTCATTACGCCCAAACCTGGCGCGGCCCGCAGGGTGGTGGAGTCGAATGGCGGGGAAATGCGATTTATGGCGCGGCATCGTCGTCGGTCGGCCCGGTCGTGTTATTCGGCGAATTTCTCAGTGCGGACAGCTTTATAGTAAAGGGTTACGATCAGGAATATGTCACGCTGCCGCTGATTATCCGCCAGCCGGGCTACACCTTGCTCAGCAGGCATCTCGCAATGATTAATCCGAGAGAAGCGACCGCATATTCGGTCGAGACCGC
>DAOWNU010000316.1 GCA_030642425.1 bacterium
ACGGGGAATCGCAATCATCGTTTTCAATCCGTAGGGGTTTGCCGGTGGCAAACCCGTCCGCGAATAAACGCCATCCGTTGTTTGGGCGACGGGCGACCCGCCGGGTGCGCCCCTACTTTCGTGGTTGGAAACCCCTTATAATTGGTCGAGCGTCTCGCTCGAATGCAAATAAGATCAAATCGCTATCAGGTCGTCGGCGTCGCCCGCGAGCGGCGAGAAATAGTTGTCGAACGCCCCTTGTCCCTTGCCGCCGGTGATAGTCGCAAACGCGCTGTGGTTGTGTATCGACTCCATGCTCACCACCCGAACGAAAAATTCCGCGATGTCGGTGTAGCCGTCCAATTCCTTCGCGATCTCGCGCGCGACATCCTCCACGAAACGCGGGTTATCGTAGGCCGTTTCGGTAACGGCCTTCTCGTCGGGGCGTTTCAACAGGCTATAGACCGGCGAGCTTGCGGCTCTTTCGGCCAGTTCGATAAGGTCTTCTATCCAGATAAATGCCGGGCTGAGCACCTCGATCTCGACAAAGGCGCGCTGGCTGTGGGCGCTTTTTTCGCATAATTCCTTGCTGCAGGGACAAAGCGTTGTTACCGGGGCCTCGATCCCGACACGAAAACGATAGCCGTCGCGATCCAATTCGCCGTCGAAAATGGCGGTGTATTCCATAAGGGAGGCGGCGCCGGTTACCGGCGCTTTTTTCTCGATAAAGTAAGGGAAGACAAGCCTGATATGCGCCGCGCGCGCGCCGAATTCCCCGAGCATGGCCTCCAGAATGGCGCGGATTTGAACATAGGTTATCTCGCCGCGGAATTTATTCAATATTTCGAGGAACCTGCTCATGTGTGTGCCGCGCCACTGCGCGGGGAGGTCCACGGAAATCGTAACATCCGCTACCGTGCTTTGAACCCGCCGATTCCTGTCGAGGACGACGATTGGATAGGCGAGGTCCATAATCCCCACGCGGTCGATATCGAGCGGATGTTCGGGTGCGTCGTTCTGGACGTCGGGCATTTTTTCGGTCTCGCTTTCGCTTTCCGCGGACAATTCCGGGAATTGCGCTCGAAAGGCTTCGGTCAATCCGCCGCCGATTTCGAGAATGGCTTTTCTGCAAGCTATTCGGTAGTTCGGGCACTCGCTTTCGCGGAACTCATTCGAATGATGAGTTGCCGGGGGATTATTCCGGCGGGCATCGGCGTCGAGCTTGGCTATTTCGGCGCCGGGATAGCCCATCTCCCTAAGCAGCATGGCGGCGGCTATCCAATCTTCCAGAAAAGAATCTTTCTTGCCGATAAACTCCGTGCCGGTATTTACAACGGCCTTCCATATCCGCTCCGGGGCGATCCCCCTCCATTTGGCCGCGGGAAGCTTTATCCAGAAAACAGTTTTTTCCGGGTCCACCGCGTAGAAAATCTCGCCTTCGATCGGTTCCGCAAGCTCGAATTCCTCGAAAAACCGCTCTTTGGAGATAGCGGGATCGGAAAGTATATGCGCCGGGCCGAAATTTTTCTGATATAGCAACTTGTAGATATCTCCCGGCCGCGCCGCCGGATGGCGTTTGACAAACGCGCTCACCCATTCGGCTATCTTATTTGTTTTCACCGAACAACTCGCTCCCCGCTTTTTCCGGCGGCAATTCGCCCTTGAGATGTTTGTAGGCCAAATGCGTGGTTCTTCGGCCCTTGGGTGTCCGGTCGATAAATCCCAGCTGGAGAAGATAAGGCTCATAGACCGATTCAATCGTTCCTTCATCCTCGCCGATAACCGCCGCGATAGTCGATAATCCCACCGGGCCGCCGGAGTATTTGTCGATAATTGTGGAAAGGATGCGCCTGTCCATCTCGTCGAGACCGAGCTTGTCGATCCGGAGAATGTCCAGCGCGCTTTTTGCAAGAGTCGTCGTGATAACGCCGTCGCCCTTGACCTGAGCGAAATCGCGGACACGTCTGAGCAGTCTATTGGCGATCCTCGGCGTGCCGCGGCTTCGCCCGGATATTTCCGCCGCGCCCTCATCCTCGGTGGGGATATTCAAAATGCGGGCGCTACGCGTGACAATGTGGAACAACTCCTCCGGCGGATAGTAATCGAGCCGCTCGACAATCCCGAAACGAGAGCGGAGCGGAGCGGTAATCATCCCGGCGCGGGTGGTGGCGCCCACCAATGTGAAATACGGCAGTTTGAGGTTCACAGTCCGCGCGGCGGGGCCTTTGTCGATAACGATATCGAGCGAGAAATCCTCCATGGCCGAATAGAGGTATTCCTCGACCGCCCGTGGAAGCCGGTGTATCTCGTCGATGAAAAGAATATCGCCGTGGGACAGGCTGGTCAGCAGGCCGACCAGATCGCCGGGGCGTTCGAGCGACGGCCCGGTCGATACGCGTATTTCGTAGCCCATCTCGAATGCGATAATGTGCGCGAGTGTTGTTTTGCCAAGCCCCGGAGGGCCGTAGAACAGCGAATGGTCGAGGGCTTCTTTCCTGCCCGTGGCGGCTTCGAGAAAAATACCGAGTTTCTCCTTCAGCGCGGATTGCCCGATAAACTCCGACAATTTCGAGGGCCTCAGCCGCTCCTCGAATTCGGTCTCGTCGATCTGCTTTTTGGGTTCGAGATATTCGCTCATGATCTCTTCGCAAGCTTTGCGAGTGCGAGGCGGATTATCTCCTCGGTTTTCTTCTCGCCGGTTTCTTTGGCAATCTCACGCACTATCTCCGCCGCTCTCGGCCTCGGGTAACCCAACGCCGCCAGCGCATCGACGGCGTCGCCCAATTTTCTCGAAACTCCGCCGCTCTTGGCGAGTGGCAATTTCCCCACCTTGCTCTCGAGTTCGAGGCATATCTTTTCCGCCTTTTTTCTGCCCAGTCCGGGAATTGTTGTCAGCCTTTTGTAATCGCGCGAGCGGATCGATTCCGCGATCTCGTCGGCGCCCATTCCCGCAAGTATCTTGATTGCCATTTTCGGGCCGATACCGCTAACACCGAGGAGCAAATCGAACATCCCGCGCTCGATTTCGGTGGCGAAACCGTAAAGCTCCATCGTGTCCTCTCTGTGGATAAGTTTCGCCAGCAGACTGACCTTCTCGCCGGGCTGACCGATACTATCGTAAGTTGTGCCCGGGATTTGTAAAACAAAACCCACCCCTCCAACATCGACCACAACCTCGGAAGGGCTTTTGCGAACGAGGAAACCGCGAATAAAATCTAACATAATGCCTTTATCATCGATTGTGATGTATATTTGTGTTGTTGAATCATTTTCAATTTCCAAAATCCAATTCAACAAGAGGAAAGATAGAGAAAAAAGCTCAAATGTCAAAGGGAATAGGTAATAGGTAAAAGGTATTAGGTA
>DAOWNU010000450.1 GCA_030642425.1 bacterium
CTTTCGCGCTGACATGGCAAAAATGGACGGGGACATCGAGATATTCCGCTATCATAATATCCCTTGCTATCATGGCGGCCTCGGCGATCCCCGGAATTGCGGGCATGCCCATTCTTCCGCTGACTTCGCCCTCGTGCATGCTGCCGTTATTGGCCAGATCGAGGTCCTCGCAATGCAGGGCGAGTTTCATCCCGAGCATGTTCGAGTATTTCAGGGCGTTTCGAAGCAGTTGAGCGTTCCGGACGGGATAGCCGTCGTCGGAATAAGCGACCGCGCCGGCATAGGCCAGATCGCCCATCTCGGAAAGCTCGGTTCCCCTCCGTCCCTTGCTGATCGCGGCGATAGGATAGACCCTGCACGGCGCCTGATTCGCGCTTTCGTAAATAAATCGCACTTCCGAGGCCGAGTCTATCGGCGGGTTTGTGTTCGGCATGCAGCATATCGTTGTGAATCCTCCCCTGACAGCCGCCCTCGATCCGGTAAGGATCGTTTCGGCGGCCTCGTTGCCCGGCTCCCGCAGGTGGACGTGGATGTCCACAAGGCCGGGGAAAACCAGCTTTCCGGTCGCGTCGATAACCGTTCTACCCTTGTAGTTCTTGTTTCCGCCGATTCTTTCGATAATATCGCCGAACACATAGACCTCGGTAATTTCGTCGATACCGTTTGCGGGGTCGATCACCCGCCCGCCTTTGATCACGAATTTTTTATCTTCGTTCATTATTCCCACCTAAGTTTGGTTGATGTTTTTTTATTAAAATTTCCTCGATTAAACTCTCGGTTTTCAGGACTATCGAATCCCATGATAATTTCTCGACCGCAAGCTCCCTGGCCCTTCTGCCTATGCTTTCCGTCTCCGATTTGTTCTCGATAAGCCACGACACGAGCCGGGAGATATTCTCGGAAGTTCCTCCCTCTGCCGCCAGAAGTGCGCCGTTGTCCCTGAAAAATAAATAGTTTCCCCATTCCGGGCCGACAGCGGGAATCCCGCAGGCGGCGTAGGCGGAAAGCCTGACCGGCCATCCTCCCGACGACGATTCCGGGGACGACCATGCCACCGCGATATCGAGTGCGGCGATGTATTTCGCGCTCATCTCGAGTGAAACGCGCCCGGTCATTCGGATTCTATTCCCTTCGGAAATACGCGAAATTCTTTCTCTCATAAGTTCTTCCGAAGGCCCGCCGCCGACCATCACGAAGGTCAGGTTCGGGTATTTAGACAGGAGCGTTTCGACCGCGTCGATCAAAGCCCCCTCGACATGATAGGGCAGGATACTCCCGACCGCGCCTATCAACGGGCCGTCTGCGGGCAGTTCTAATTCCTCTCGGAGCCGGGATTTATCGACTGCCGGTTTGAACAGTTCGATATCGACTCCGTTTGGCAGGAAAAGAAATTTTTCGCGTCCACCGAGCATTTTTCCGAAAATATCGATAAGCTCCGGCGAAACTACGACTATTCGGTTCGACATTCGGAGCCTTCGCAAAAGCGAGTATTTCCAATCTAACATTGCAACAAGGCGAAAGCTTAAGGGAAACCGTCCCGATGACATCTCCGCGCTGATGAGACCGTTTATTTCGAGAACGATAGGAATTCCGGACTTTTTTGCGGCCCTCAATATTGCGTTGCAGTTGAAAAAATCCCTGATATAAAGCAGGTCGAATTCACCGGAGCGGGAACGCAGCCGTTTTGCGGCCTCTTTAGCCCAGCCCATTGCGGTCGGGAGCCTTTTGCGAAACCATTCGATCTTCACGCCTTCGATTTCGAAAGCCCCGGCATGTTCCGACGCGATCAGAGTAACATCGTGACCCCTCGCGGCCAACCCTCCGGCAATCGCGCCCACATGAACGGGCGGCGCGCCGGGTTTCGACAGATCCACATATGCCGCGTAGAGTATTCTCAAGCCCCTTCGGACTCCTTCCTGAGCGGGGAGAGAAGATAGAGA
>DAOWNU010000301.1 GCA_030642425.1 bacterium
AGAAGGTCGGTAGCGTTGTTTAGATAATCTCCAACGCCCGTTGCCCCGAAAACGACAACCGCAAACAGTTCGATTAGCTCGAAAACCGCCCCGAGGCCCATGGTCATCAAAAAAAGCGACAGAACGATGAAACGCTTGCTCTTCTCGATATCTTTGTGGATTGCCGGCGGCAAAAGGTTATATACGATCAGGCTGGCGAAAAGGCTGCCCCACAGGTGGACGATATTATCCCATCGCAGGCCGGGGAGAATCCAGGTGTCGTAAAGGCGAACTCCGTCGGGATAAAGGTTTCCGCCCAGCAGATGCAGTGTGCCGTGAATTGCCAGCCCCGCCGCGAGAAGCGGCGAAAGCCTCAGCCTGTCTTTGTTGAGCAGAATAAATACCGCGAGGATAGTGATAACTATCGAATAGAAAATAAACTCATAATCGCGCTCGAAAACATTTACGACCGCGAAACCGACCAGTAGAGCGAAAAAAACGACAACCGATACGGTATATATGCCTTTCGGGTAGTTTCTCATCGAAATAACCTATTCGAGATCGTCATGTTTCGCCCTACGGACTTTCTATATCGCTCGCAATGACATCACATAGTATAATAGCGAGGAGGAATCGAATATCAAAGCTTAGAATGCAAAATGACATCGCTGATTTTTGACAGAAAAAATTAACCTATCATTGCGAGGCGTTGTCGTGAGCGTAGCCGAACGGAGCGGAACGACGCGGCAATCTCCTGCAAACGTCGAGATTGCTTCGTTTCACTCGTCCCAAGACCTGTAGGGCAATGACATGTTTTATCATTTTATCACTTTGTAAAGGTTCACACTCGTTTTTCAGCAATCAGCAATCAAAAATCTGCAATCTGGACGCCCGACGAATCCGTCGGCTCCGGCGTTTATCTCGTCCGCGCAAATATTGGCGGCGAATCGTCGATGAAAAGGGCAACGGACGGTTCTTAACCTGCCCCTACATTATTTTAGAGTTCTTCCAGGGCGTCTTCCATGTCGGCCTTGTTAAGGGCCTCGAGAAGCGCACCGAGGTCGCCGTCCAGCACCTCGGGCAGGTTATACGCCGTGTATCCGATCCGATGATCGGTGATGCGGTTTTGTGGATAGTTATATGTCCTGATCTTATCCGATCGGTCGCCGGAACCGACCTGAAGCCGCCTTTTTGTGGCGCGTTCGGCATCGATTTCGGCCTGCTGCTGGGCATAGAGCCGGCTGCGCAAAACCAGAAGCGCTTGGGTCTTATTCTTATGCTGCGATTTTTCATCCTGGCAGGTTACGACCAATCCGGTTGGGATATGTGTAATTCGGATCGCGCTGTCCGTCTTGTTGACATGCTGTCCTCCCGCACCCGAAGATCGATATGTATCGATTCGCAGGTCCTCGTCCTTAATCTCGATATCGACATCGTCCACAGCCGGTAAAACCGCCACCGAAGCCGCGCTGGTGTGGATTCTCCCGCTGGATTCAGTCTCCGGGACGCGCTGAACCCGATGGACGCCGGACTCGAACTTCGTCGATGAATATGCCTCCGCGCCCTCGATTTTGAAAACGATTTCCTTGAAACCGCCAAGCCCGGTTGGGTTCGAGTCGAGGATTTTTATGTTAATCTTATTCCGCTCGGAAAATCTTTTATACATTCGAAAAAGGGTGCCCGCAAAGAGTGCCGCTTCCTGGCCGCCGGTGCCCGCGCGGATCTCGACGATAACATCGTTGCCCTCGTTTGGGTCCGGTGGAATAAGCGCGATTGTCAGGTTATGTTCGAGCCTTTCGCGGTTCTCACGAAGCCCCGGAAGTTCTTCTCTGGCCAGTTCGATAAGCTCCGGATCGCCCCCTTCTTCGATGATCGATTCCGCCTCGGAAATCGACTGGATCGTCTGCTCGTATTCGTCGATCGATGGGAGTGTTTCTTGAATGAATCGAAATTCCCTTCCGAGGCGCGATGCCATCCTCGAATCCGAAAGGATTTCCGGCTTTGAAAGCTCCCCGGCAAGCTCGTTATATCTCTCGCGAAGATTGTGTAGTTTATCCAGAAACATTATTCGACTTCTTAACCTCGTTCGCTTCGACACCTTCGCATTCGATGGATTTCTTCAGGGCGACCAGCGCCACCTCGACCATATCGTCCGACGGTTCCGATGTCGTTATCCTTTGCATAGCGAGGCCCGGCCATGTGAAAATTTTTGCCCAACTAAATTTTTCGTAAAGCCATGCCGAACCCTTGAGCACCTCGTAACACACACCTGCGAGCAGTGGCCATAGAAGCAGGTGCATTCCGAATCTGGCGAGAACCTGCGGAACGAAACCGAGAATCGCGGCGATAATCGAATCGGCTACCGCAAAAAAGATGATCGACACCACCGCTACGATAAGGAGAAAACTCGTGCCGCATCGCGGATGAAAGGTTTTATATTTCTGCGCGTTTTCGACGGTCAGTGCATCGCCGTTCTCGAACGCGAAGATGGATTTGTGTTCCGCACCATGATAACGAAATAGCCGTTTGACATCCGAAAGGAAGCTGATCCCGATAAGATATGCCATGAAGATAACGATCCTGACACCGCCCGCGGCGAGGTTAAACCAGAATGCGTCCTTCTCGAGGCCGACAAGTTTGGCGATTAGCAGCGGAAGTAAAACGAAAAGCCCGACGCCTATCAACATGCCAAGAACCATCGCGGGCCATGTTTTCTGCTTTTTCTGTGGTGCACCACCCTTTTCGGCAAGCTCATCTTGAATAGCGATATCCGCCGACCAGTTGAGCGTTGAAATACCGACTGAAAGCATCTCGATCAGGTTCAGTGTGCCACGGATTATCGGCAATCCGAGAAAGAGATTCCTTTTCGACCACGGCACCTTTTTCTCGACCTTCGTCGTGATATCGCCGTTTTTCCGTCTGACGGCGGTCGCGACAGTCGATCCACAGCGCATCATCACGCCCTCGATGACCGCCTGACCTCCGGCGCGGATCGTATTTTTTCCGGCATTAAGCATTCGAGGAATATATCGGCGACGTCATGCGCTGTCAAGCCGGGAATATTTAATAATTATCCATTTACCCGACAGGGAGAATGAATATTTCACTTGACAATTCGGAAACGGATAATTAAAATGCCCTTTCGTGCACTTAGGTTATATGGAGATGTCGATATGAGAGAAAAAATTCACCCAAAATATTACCAAACGAAGGTCACATGCGCCTGCGGAAACACGTTTACCGCTGGAAGCACGAAGAAGGAGATGAGTCTGGACATCTGTTCGGCATGTCACCCATTCTTCACCGGCAAGCAGAAGATTATCGATACCGCCGGTCGCGTCGAGAAATTCCGCCGCAAATACGGCATTAAGGATAAGACAGCCGAGGCGATCAAAAAAACGTGAGCCTTGCAAATTTAGATTTTTAAAAACCGCCCTTTTCGAGGACGGTTTTTTATTGCGCAGAAATTCAGTTTTCCTGTTTTGAAGATATAGATTTCCACCACGAA
>DAOWNU010000004.1 GCA_030642425.1 bacterium
GGGGAATCGGGATCTTACGGCCCCGGATGGCAGAATTTTTACATAATGAAAATCGATTACGACGGCGATTCGCTCTGGGCAAAGGCATACGGCGGCGCGGAATATGAGTATTGTCACGGCATGACCGCGACTTCCGACGGCGGTTTCGTTGTTATCGGGAGTTCCAATTCGTTCAGCCCATCCTACGATGCTTATCTTGTGAGGATCGATTCATCCGGAGACTCGGTCTGGGCACACAATTACGGCGGCGATTATAACGAAGACGGGCGGGACGTGGTTCAGACCGCCGATGGCGGATTCTTGTTTGTAGGCTCATTGGAGCCGGACGCCGTGAGCGAAGGGCAACTCTGGATCGTTCGCACAGACTCCGACGGCGTTGTCCAATGGTCGAAACTTTACGGTGGCTTCGGGTGGGAAGAGGCATGGGCGGTTGCGAGAGTCTCCGACGGCGGTTTTATTATTGCCGGTTACACTCAATCCTATGGCGCTGGCGGTGAGGACGTCTGGGTTCTGCGGATCAACTCGATAGGAGATACACTCTGGGCGCGCACGTTCGGCGGCGCACTGAACGAACGCGCGGAATCTGTCGATACGACCGGCGACGGCTTTATTTTGGCGGGATATAGCTACTCACATTCCGCAGGCGAGGACGACGTTTATATGCTTCGCCTCGATCTCGACGGCAGCCTGAAAATCGACGAGGACAATGTTATCGTGCCCGAAAATCTATCGATAGACGCCTATCCGAACCCGTTCAATTCGGCGGTGAGGATTACCGTAGGGGCAATTCATGAATTGCCCCTACAAATAGAGATATTCGATATAAGCGGAAAAAGGATCGAGGGATCGAGGGATCGAGGGTTCGAGGTGGAACACCGGGCGACGATAATCGAGCGCCGATAAACGAATTTGTCTGGACGCCCGACGAATCCATCGGCAGCGGGGTTTATTTGGTTCGAGCGACAATCGGGGATGATAATATTATAAAGCGCGTCGTGTATTTGAAATGACGGCTGGTTCGATTTAGCCGATAGGACACAAATATGCGCTACACCGATGAACAAATAAAAGCCCTACGCGACAGGTGGGACAAACCCCTTCTTAAACCAGGCTCCTTTAAACGCGACGAGGAAGGGAGAGTGTTTGGTGGCGAACGGATTATCTTAAACGAAGGAATTTGGTCATATCATGAAACTACAGAGAAAATAGGGACATTTGAGCAAATTTTAGTGAAAAGACTAAAAGGAATCGAAGACCTCGTGACTCCCCAGCTGAAAAAAACCGGTAATATACCGTGGCAGTTCAAAAGAGAATTATATATGGATATTTGGAATACAATTGCTGGTAACACCTTTAGTAGATTGTTAGAAGAATTAAATGAATATGGTCTCAGTTTCTGTCTTGAATGGTCTGATTTTCGAGGCGCCGATTTGCATTCAATACATTTAGATGCTGCATATCTTGACAGTGCAAGATTTGAATTCTCTCTTCTTGGCGCATGTTCTTTTAGGGGTGCGATATGTAATGGTGCTAATTTTAGTAATGCGAGATTAAACTTTGCGGATTTTACTGGCGCAGAATGTATGGAAACTATTTTCGATAATAGCCAATGTTGGTCACTTATTTTGGATTGTTCCGATTGTAAAAGCGCGAGTTTTAATGGAGCAGATTTAGCAAGAGCTTCGTTTGGAAGAAGAAAGAGCTATTTAGAAGGTGAACTTTACGATGAAGGATGCGAGTTACTGAATGCTACATTTAGTAGGGAATCCTCGTTTATTTGGGTGGACACTTCGCCTGTCGATTGGTCGAAGAATCCGCGAATGAAAAGGTTCATCGAGCAGCAGCAGTTCGCGCATTCAATAAAGAAGGCTTTTCCCCGTTGGGAATGGGCAATATCGATAGTCGATTACCTATCGGATATAGGCAAGTGGGCTAAATGGGAGGTTTTCTTCGTTCTCCTTTTCGCAAATCTTTTTTTATGGCTTGACAAAGTTATGCCGCAAGCCCTATTTGAAATTAATCCTGAGATAACCGCTCCCACTCTGTCGTATATATATTTCAGCGTGATTACGTTCACCACACTCGGTTTCGGCGATGTGACCGCGACACATTGGTTATCTATGTCGTTAGTAATGTTGGAGGTAATATTGGGTTACGTTTTCCTCGGCGGTCTGGTGACCTTCCTCGCGAACTGGCTGGGGAGGCGATAATCCGCGATTGACAACGATAATTTGTTTCGTTTTCGCGTTTTTTCCTTGCGTTAATCGTGAGGGCACAAAATGATGGTCAATAAGGATAAGGACGGCAAAAACAGATTTTCGACGCACGCGAGGGGCGAGGCCGGCGAGGATATCGCCGCGCGCCATCTCGAAAAGCAGGGGTTTGAGATAATCGAGCGGAACTGGCGGTTGAGAGAGGGCGAACTGGACATTATCGCCAAAAAAGGGAATTTGATAGCCTTTGTTGAGGTCAAAACCGCATATTCGAATAGATTTGGGGATCCCGTGGAATGGGTCAATCCGGCAAAATGTCGCCAGATTGGCAAGATTGCCGGGGCGTGGATCGACAAAAACAGCCCGGAAAACTGCTTTTTCAGGTTCGATGTTATTGCTTTGACAAAAATCGAAGGCGGCTTTTCGATTCGCCATATAGCGGACGCATTCAGTCTTTAGGCCTTCTATTGCCGCGGGCGGAAGGCATTTTCTCGCTCTTTATAGCCTCTTCTCGTTTTTCGATTTCCAGCGCGACCATTTGCCAAATTTCGCTCCAGCGTTCGGGCGATTTGTCGAGGGCAATCTTGTATAGGTCGAATTCGTCGCGTGTGATGTCGTGGGCCTCGAAAACAGAATCCTGAACCTGCGCCAGCAGAACGGAATCGGACAGAAACTGTTCCGCCGCGAAAGACAGATCGACATAGAGCATAACGAACTGGCTGTCGGTGACGGTCTTTTCGTCGGCAAAAGCGCACCCCGAGAAGATTAGAATCGTAAGTGCGAGAATTGTTATCAGCGGTCTTTTTAACATAGAGATTACCTTCTGAGTTAGAAGATAGTTAAATTAAAACCTTTTGTCAAGCCGAATTCGGCGCAAGAGAATGAACGCAAACCCTATGCCAAGAATTATGAAACAGCAAAAAAAATCTTTTTCGACCCGAAACGAGACGAGACGGGTAAAAATTCGCGGGGTGCCGATAGGCGGCGGCACGCGGGTGACAGTCCAGTCCATGCTTTCCGTGCCGACATCCGATATCGAACGCGCTCTCGGCCAAATCCGCGAATTAGCGTCGGCGGGCTGCGACATTATCCGCCTCGCGATCCGCGACAGGGACGCTGTCGAGGCCTTCCGGGAAATACGCAGTTGCGTGGACTTGCCGCTCGTTGCGGATATCCATTTCGATCATCGCCTTGCGATCCTCGCCGCAGAGGCCGGCGCGGACAAGCTCCGGATCAATCCGGGGAATATCGGCTCCGACGCGAAAGTCCGGGAGGTCGCTTCGGCAGCGCTGGAATACGGAATTCCAATAAGGATTGGGGTCAACGCCGGTAGTTTGCCCGAAAAACTTGCCAGAAACGAGCCAACTGCGGAAAAGATGGTCGAGGCGGCGCGTATGGAGATCGAGCCGCTGTTGGAATCCGGTTTTCAGGATATTGTCGTTTCCCTAAAATCCCACGATCCGGCAATGACTATCGCGGCCAACGTTCTTTTTGCAGAGAATTTCGATCTGCCGCTTCATATCGGGGTGACGGAGGCCGGTCTTCCCGACGTGGGCGCTGTCCGGAGCGCAGTGGGCATAGGTTCCCTGCTTATTTCCGGCATCGGGGATACGATTCGGGTGTCGCTCACCGGCGATCCGGTCGAGGAAGTCGTTGTCGGAAAGCGGATTTTGCGGGCGTGTGGTCTGTTGAAAAGGGGCGTCGAACTCGTGAGCTGCCCGACCTGCGGCCGTTGCCGTGTCGATCTAATAGGCGTGGCCAATGAGATTTCGCGAAGACTGCCGCAGATCGAAAAGTATATTCAGGTCGCGATAATGGGGTGCGAGGTCAACGGCCCCGGCGAGGCGAAAATGGCGGATGTCGGAATCGCCGGCGGGAACGGATATTTTCTTCTTTTCAAAAAGGGAAAGGTTATTGAAAAAGTTCCGCAGGAAGCGGTGGTGGAGAGGCTGCTCGTGGAGATAGAGGAACTCGCAGCCGTCTCGGACGATTAATATTCAACCTGTTCGATTTTTTCCTTGCAAATTGGATTGTTCGATGTTTATTATAAAGTTTGTTTTGTGCGGCGAAAGAAAAACATTGCGAATATCGACATATAACAAAATACTTTAACTAAAAGCTATAGCTCTAAGTATATCAATATGATAAGCCGTTATACAATAATATCTATTCTCGTTATTCTGGTTTTTGGACACGCTCTTCTGGCGTTGAACATCCCGGCGGAAAGCCGCGAATGGCTCTCCGAAAGGGACTCGCTGATCGCGGCTGTCAATCCCGAATCCCCGCCTTTCAGCTATCTCAACAAAAAGGGAGAACTCGAGGGCTTCGATATCGACCTGATTGGCGATATTTCCCGCGCGATAGGGAAAAAGATCGCCCTCGTTCCGCTGGATTCGGAATATTTCGCTGCGGGCGAAGTATCGGAGCGATACGATTTGCTCGTGGGAATATATCGAACCCCGGAAAATGAGGAGCGATTTTATCTTTCCAGAGGGATTTTCGAGTGCGAATTTACGATCTATATTCTGCGGGGCGCCGAGGCCATCGACGGCTTTAACGACCTCACCGGAAGGCTTGTCGGTGTATGCGTTTCCAGCCCGATAATACCGCTGTTGCAGGCTGTATCGGGCGATAGCGTTGTGACGACCTTATCGCCCAAAGAGGGCCTTTATCTTTTAAAAAATGGAATAATAACGACATTTATTTCCCCGCAACATGTTGCGGATCACATTATTGAAGCCGAGGGGCTGGATGAGATCGAAAAAAGCCCTTCGATGATCCTGAAATACGATTATACGATAGCGGTCCCGCGCGGTTCGCCGGAGCTTTTTCCCGTTGTCGATAGGGCGCTAAACTATCTGGAGCGAAGCGGAAAGCTCACCAAAACCTATAGTAAATGGTTCGATCAGGGAAAGAGAGAAAAGGAAAACCAGTATTTAACGCTCTTCGTAATTCTTATTTCTCTGGTCATTATTTTCTTTTTGATATTTTATATCGCGGACAAATTGAAGTATTTCAATATTTCGCTTCGAGCCGAAAAGGAGAATTTGCGCAGGTTGGAAGTGGAATTATCCGATTTAGACGAACAATTTAATGCGCTTTCCGTGGCGGCATCGAAATGCGGAATCGGCATATTTGCAGTCCGGGATGTGGGGGATATTACCGGCAAAATAGTGCGGGTCAACGAGGGCATGTCAAAAATGTCGGGATTCACAACGGATGAGTTGCTTCAAAAAAGTTTTACCGGGCTGTTCGAGGGCGAAGATTTAAAGAAAGTGTCCGAATATTACCGGCTCCGCAAAGAGGGAAACCCGCAGACGGAGACCTACGAATTAGTCGGAGTTCGAGCGGACGGCGAAAAAAGACCGATCGAGCTTTCGGTGCAGCTGCTCGAGACCTCCGAAGGGACATTGATAATCGGCCTCGTGAAAGAACTTTCCCGCATTAAAACCCTTCAGAAAAAGCTCCGTAATTCCGATCACAATTTCCGAACGACTCTCTCGAGCCTGCCCAACGGGGCGATAGTTATAAACCGGGAAAGGATTCTTTACCTTAATAATGCCTTCCGCAAGTTGGTCGGCCGCTCGCCGGAGGATATTCGCACGTGGGGCTTCCGAAGACTGCTGCCGCCGGTGCACAGGGCAAGGATCGAGGCCGTGGTCAACAACCTTCTCGACGGCAAGGAGGCGCCAAAAGAGATACAGTTCGAGCTTTTGGGGCCAAAAGAAGAATTGCTGCTGGTTTCTTCGAGGCCGAGGGCCGCAAATTATTTCGGCGAGCCTGCCGTGCTGATGGTTCTTCGCGAAAATATAAAGAGAAGCCCCGGCGTAAGGACAGGTTTGTCGAAGAGCAAATTCGAGGGTATCGGCAATATTGCGGACGATCTGGTTTTGGAATTCAACAACATGCTTATGGGAGTTATGGGGGCCGTGAATAATATCCGGCTTCAGATGGTCGAGAGCTCACCCCTGCGAGAATATGTCGAAATTATCGAGAAGGAGGCCGAGCGGGCCGCCGAACTTACCGGAAAACTGCTGAGTATGTCTCGCGAATCGGAAGATAAAGCCGGACGCGTGATCTCCCTCCACGCTGTAATACGGGATGCTCTGGAGCTTATGCCCGAGCCGCCGGAGGGCAAGATCGAAATGGTTACTCATCTCGATGCCAGACCGGATACGACGCGGGGCAATATCTCGCAGATACATCAGGCTATATTGAATCTTGTGGTTCACGCGGTCGAGTCGATGAATACAGGCGGAACTTTGACAATTGAAACCGTCAATGTCGATATAGAAACCGGATTTCAACAGGAATATTCCGACAGCAAGCCGGGCAGATATGTTTGCGTTTCCGTTGCCGATACCGGTCCGGGGATCGGCAAGGACAACTTGCCCGATGTGTTTCAGCCTTTCTTTCAGGCCGGGCAACTGGGAGTGGGGGCGGGGCTTGGTCTTTCGCTCGTCCAAAAACTTGTGAAAAAGCATGGGGGCTTTGTCCGGGTCGAGTCCGAAATGGATGTCGGAAGCACGTTTTTCGCTTATTTTCCAGAGGACGTTTCCGGGGCGGAAACCGCGGCCCGATCCGGGGCACTTCCGAAGGGCACGGAAACGGTTCTGGTTGTCGACGACGAGCCTCATATCAGAACCGTTCTAAAAGCCCTGCTCGAATATCTTGGATACGGTGTCCTTCTCGCTTCGGACGGCGCCGAGGGAGTGGAAATGGTGCGCGAGAAGGGAAACGAAATAGCCCTTGTCCTGCTCGATATTATTATGCCCGGGATGAACGGCGAAGAGGCTTTTAAGAATATGAGAGAAATCGCGCCGAGCATGAAGATAGTTATTTCTACGGGATACGCCAGAGAGGATGTGCTGAGCGATCTTATCCGGCAGGGCGCTTCCGCACTTATCAGGAAGCCATATTATGCAGGAACAATTGCAAAGACCGTGCGCTGTGTTCTGGACGGCGAAGAGGAGTAGAATAAGAAAGTAGATTTGGTAATCACTTTTTTAATCGAGGACTATGGAAGAAATATTAAATATTTTGGAACTTCGATGGGTTCTATACCTTCTGGGGTTCATTTTTCTGCCGAGGATCAATCTCCTGTTCGTTTGGTATTTCCACGGCGGGAATCTGTGGACGTATCCCTGGGTGCTGTATGGCGCCGGTTTCATTTTCATGCCGCGTATGTTTCTTGGGCTTCTTGTCGCTTTCACGACGCAGAACTATAGTATTGGGGCTGCGATGGCGATAGTGGGTTTTTTCATGGACGGCGGAACGAAGTATTTTTACGATCACAGGCGCAGGAAAAAGAGAAGGCGCGATTAGCCCGGAATAATAAAAAAAGCCTTTGATGATCTTTGATTAATTACCTTAATAGAAGGTCGAGCGTCTCGCTCGACCTTTTATCAAATAATTGAAGAACATTTAAGGCGGCAGGGGGATTTGTCTTCCGTTTATACTATTCAGAGCGTCATCGATGCAAAGAATTTGTGAATCCACCCGTTCATTCGATCTCCAATCGCGTTCATTTAAACGATCTGTTGATTACATCGATTGTAATCTACGTTCTTTTGGGCAATTTGTAAATGTGAACATGAGATATTTTTATTATTTTAGCCATTCTGTTCTTTTATATACTCTATCATTGGCTTCATTTGATGATTCTGTCCGTTCATTTAAACGATCTGTTGCTTCATTTATAGGTTCTGTTCGTTCATTTAAACGATCTGTTCATTACATTAGACATTCTATTTCAACTACTATCTTTAATGTAACGAACAGATTGTCCATTGTAACGAAGAGATCGTCCATTGTAACGAATAGATCGTCTATTGGAACGAACAGATCGTCCATTTGAACGAATAGATTGTCCATTGGAACGAACAGATTGCCTAATCGAACGAACAGATCGTCCATCTGAACGAACAGAATGACTAATTAAACGAGTGGGATGCATGATTTAATAAGTAGAATGGCTGAATGAATAAGCGGATTTATCGATGTAGTGCGTAAGTTGGCTATAATAAACCGAAATCGGAACGCCCTTCGACAAACTCAGGGAGCGGGAACGCCTAAGCCCTTTAAAGGGCTTCGTTTTGAAGCGGTTTAAACCGCTTAAACTATTCACCCGATCTGTGAAAGCGCTTTTTAATATAAGATCAACAAGGGAGTGCATTGTGAAGGATGAGACATCGTCAACGCAAAATAGGGGTAAATAATCAATAAACATAAAAGACTTGAAAATTTCCTCAGCATGAAAATCTGGAAACTAATCCTGCACAAAAAACTCACTGGCCGGGAGAATATGGCATTCGACGCAAGACAGCTCGAACTCGCCGCGTATGACGATTTCCAACCCTCGCTCCGGTTCTTCGACTGGGCAAGACCGACTCTAACAATCGGATACGGGCAGAAACGCACAGATGTGGACCTTAATAAGGTAAAGGCCGCGGGTCTGGACTATGCCGTGCGTCCGACCGGTGGACGGGCGGTTCTTCATTGGGACGAGGTCACATATTCCGTCGTGCTGCCCGCAAGGCACCCTATCGCAGGGGAGAGCGTTCTCGAAAGCTATCGGATCCTCTCGGAAGCCCTTGTGAAAGGGCTAAGAAAAATCGGTGTGTCCGCAGAGCTGACCAGAGGAGAATCCGGTGGACATAAAAATCCTTCGTGCTTCTCTTCGGCGAGCAGATACGAGGTCGCAGTCTCGGGGCGCAAGATTGTCGGGAGCGCGCAAAGGCGCAAGAACGGCGCTATCTTACAGCAAGGTTCGATACCGGTCGGGCCGGAATTCCGAAGGCTGACGGAATTTCTTATCGACCCGCCGGAAGAGAACGAACTCCTGTCGAAGGCGACCTGCATATCCGAATGCGCGGATTTTCGAATAGACAAGGCAAAATTAGTAGAGGCCTTGATATCGGGGTTTGAGGATGTTTTGGGCGTAGAATTCGACAGGGAATGACGGATAAATATTTTTTTCGACATACTCGCCTTAGAAAAGGCTTGACACTTCCATGCCGCTTGTTTATCTTACACAAATAAAGATCGAGCCTGTCCGGATCGTTATTGATCCCGATATGCCGATTTCTTTTGCGAAGTAAATATGAAGTAAATGTTTATCTATAAGCAGGGGAGGTTTCGATGGTGCCAAATCGCACCTCGGGGCTGGTTATAGCCCTAATGGTTCTATCCATTATTGTGTCGGCTGTGTTCGCGGGAACCACCGGAAAGATCAAGGGTTCGGTTATCGACGCCGAAACTCGCGAAGGATTGATGAGCGCTAATATTTCGGTGTTAGACGATGGCGACCATCTTATCACCGGCGCCGGGTCCGACTTCGATGGAAACTATTTCATCCTCAACATCTCACCCGGAATGTATCGGGTAAAAGCATCCTACACGGGTTACAACGACGTCATCATGACGAACGTGGTCGTTGTTACCGACCAGACTACCGTTATCGACTTCGAGCTCGAGTCCACCGCTTTAAAACACGAAACAGTTACGATTACCGCTAAAGCGGACAATGTGGAACTCGATGTCACCAATACAAAACAGACTGTCGGCGCGGCGGAAATGGACAAAATGCCCGTTACCGATATCGAGAGTGTATTGGAAACGAAGGCGGGGATTGTCGAGCGGGACGGTCAACTTCACATGCGCGGCGGCCGCTCCAGCGAAGTTACCTACATGGTAGACGGCTTGCCGGTAACCGATCCCACGTACGGCGGTCAAGGTCTTAAGATTGCCACTTCCAGCGTGCAGGAAGTCTCCGTGCAGACCGGAAGCTACAACGCCGAATATGGCGGCGCTTTGTCCGGAATCGTCAATATCGTAACACGCGAGGGCAATCCGAATGATTTCAGCGGTAGCGCGACCTTCCTCACCGACGATCTGGGCTTTAAAGCCATTAACGATTACTCGAGGAATTCCGACCGCCTGGAACTATCTCTTTCGGGACCGGAGCCGATTTCAACTTATCTTCTGCCTGTTTTCGGGCTGGAAATCTCCCGCTCGAAGAGATTGAGCTATTTCTTATCGATTACCGGCGAGAACACCGACACGAGATTTCCCTATAATTATCTCTGGGATCTCGACGATCACACGCCCACACATACGAAAATCGGAACGCCATACGCGATAGATTATGGATGGTTCGGTTTCTTCCCGGAAAGGCGTTATAACGAATATACTACTACGCTCAAGATCAAGCAGAAACTCTCGCCGTCAATGAGTTACACGATCACCGGAACCGGAAACTGGACAAAAAGATACGCCTGGAGTTGGAAATATACTTATGTTCCCACAAGCGCCCAGATTGTGGAGCGCAAGGCCTATCAACTCGCATTCAAATGGGTGCATAATATCTCGCCGAAAACCTTCTACGAGATTCGCGCGGCATATTTCTACACGGCCCTCGATTATGAGCCGGGCGGACGCACTCCGGACGATTTCGCGGTTGACAGTTCTCGTTATGCTTCGCTGGACGACTGGATCGATATAAACGGCGACGGCGAGCCGAATGTCCGCGTCAAATGGTGGGATTCCAACGGCAACGGCCAGTGGGATTTCTGGGAATACTGGGAACCGATTATCGACTATGTTGACACGGTTTGGCTGGACGCCTCCCACACGGAATTCGTCTATTTGGATACGGTATATATAGACGATAGGTCGCCTATGCTGGGCGAGGAACCGTGGTATGAGGTCAACGACAATAACGTGTTCGAGCCGAGGGAGACGGATTTCAGAAGTTATTTAACTACCAGCCCTCTCGACAGGCCCGAACCGTTCGTTGACGGCGAGCCTTTCCGCGACGGAATGCCGTTCGATATGGGTTTTTATGGTGAAAACGTGTATCCGGGCGGTTTGCTGCTCGATGATACTCTCTGGGTCGATCTCAACGGGAATAATGTAAAAGACCATGGCGAGTTCGTATGGGGAAGCTATTTCTACAATAACCCACTTATTCCCGATCAATATCATGTCGCATTGGAAGAAACCACGTGGCACGATGCCGACGGCAATCTCGAGGCCGACTGGGGCGAATTTGTGGACATCAACAACGACGGTGTCTGGACATATCGCAACAATTTTTGTAATTATATCGACGCCAACGGCAACGGCAGATACGATGTCGGCGAAGAGGGGGAGGCCTTCCTCGATCTCAACGGCAATGGCTACTACGATTACCCGAACTATAAACAGGACGAGTGGGAACCCTTCATCGACCTCAACGGCAACGGCAAATGGGACGATACCGACCTCTTCCTCGACAGAGGCTTCGATAAATGGGCACATTGGCACAGGCGTGAAACCAATATTATCATGGCAAAGGCCGACCTGACAAGCCAGATTGACCATAATAATCAGGTGAAGACCGGTGTCGAGTTTCAGTATATCAATCTGGTGATGAAGGAGATACAGTATCCCGAATTCAAATACGACCGGGAGCCGGACGGGGGAATGTATCCCGAACACGGCGTTTTCAGAAGCTTCTACGAACGCTCGCCGAAGAAGTTCGCGTGGTATATTCAGGACAAAATGGAATACGGCGGCCTTATCGCTAATATCGGCGTGAGGCTGGATGTTTTCCTGCAGGCGGGAGAGGTTCTCGAGGATACTGTCGAAGCGGAACTGATCGATGTTCTGCCCGATTACGACAAGATATTCAAATCCCAGAGCGTTGTCAGCCCGCGCCTCGGCATTAGTTATCCCATAACGGACAGGGCGAAACTCTTCTTCAGCTATGCGCACCTGTATCAATTGCCGGGGTTCGATAATTTCTATCAGATGCCCAGTCAGGGCAGCACAGCGGGAAGATTGCTCGGCAATCCAAACCTGAATTATGAGAAAACGGTTACTTACGAACTCGGCGTTGGATATGGCATAACGAAAGATTTAACAATCGAGTTCTCGGGCTACTATAAGGATATCTATGGCCTCTTAAACACTGTGGAGCAGCAGTTGGGACCGATATCCCAAAGCGTCTATGAGAATCAGGACTACGCCAGAAGCCGTGGTGTGGAGCTTACGGTCAGCAAAGGATTCGCCGACCGCTGGATGGTGGATGCCAATTATCAATACGCCTTCGCTTTCGGGAAATCCAGTTCCAACCGCAGCGGCTACGACGCCCTCTTCGATCAGACAGCTATTCCACTGCAGGACCTTCCCCTCAACTGGGACCAGCGCCATATAGTTAATCTGGTGGCCGATTATCGCGTCGATGAGGATGATAATCCCGTTGTTTTTGGGGTAAAAATTCCCGATAAGTGGGGCGTGAATATGATATTCCAGTATGGGAGCGGTTTCCCATATACGCCCGATATTAAGAACCCGGATTGGGATCCGGAGCCGGGAGAAAAGGCATGGGAGCGCGAGAACGCGCTGAGAATGCCGCCCAATTACAATATCGACATGAGATTCAACAAGGATTTCTCTTTCGCGGGAATGGATTATTCTTTCCTTATCTGGGTTCAGAACCTGACGAACCGGAGGAATGTCGATTACGTCTATAGCGAAACGGGAGAACCGGACGATTGGGATATCGACGACGGTTCCGGCAATGGATTGGATTATGCATTCAACCCCGATCATTGGAGCGCGCCGCGCAATATCAGGCTCGGCCTCCAGGTTAAATGGTAAAAAATGAATTGGTATAGAGGAGACGATATGAGATCGAAGATTCTTTTACCTCCGGCAATTGTGTTTTTGGCGCTGCTTTGCGTTGCAAGCGCTTTTGCCAAAGAAACAACGGTTGCCACGGGAGGCCCCCGTTTTCGACCGCAGATAATGCAGCTCGCCACCGATGAAAAGACTCACGATGTCGGCCAGCTTTTTCTGACCATATCGAATTGGGGCTTTTTCGGCAGCCAGCGAGGCGATGACGACCCGTCGCTCTGTATTATTTACCAAGAAGGAGAAAACGCGGGTTCTTGCCGGCCTTCGGCGGAATATCCGGGCAGCTCCGGAATAGAGTATCTGTTCCAGGGGGCGTTATGGATTGGCGCGGTGGTCAGCGGCGACACGCTCGTTAGCGTGGGCGAAGACGGTTGGTTCACTGCTATTAACGAGCTTCTGCCGGGTTACGATCAGGCGACGGACACTATTTGGGAAAACTCGATATATTTGGACACTCTTACTGCGATAAGCGAGCAGGATTATAACTGCACGATGACCGACACGGTTAAAAACCCGGATATTGTGTCGGTCGATCATACGCCGATCGGGGTTGAAATCAAGCAAAGGTCGTTATCCTGGTCGTATAATTACGCGAGGAATTTCGTAATAATAGACTATTGGATACGGAATATACGCGAAGAAGAGGACACTATCCGGGACGTCTATGTCGGTATCTACATCGATGGCGATGTCGGGCATGTGAACACGCCTTCTTATGCTCAGGACGATGTTACCGGTTTTGTGGAGTCCTATTATGATCCAATTGACGACACTACAATATTCGTAAATACGGCGTGGCTTGCCGATAACGACGGCGACCCATCCGACGACGGCCGGTTCAATGAGTATTCCGCGACGGGCGCTCTCGGTATCGCGGTTCTGAAGGTGGGGGAAACGCCGCTCGATGAACTTCGATATTCCTTCAATTGGTGGGTTTCTAATACGGACGAGGACATCGATTGGGGGCCATACAAGCGTTACCCCCCAATGAGTTGGGACGGCACGCCGGAAACAGACCGAATGAAATATCAGGTTATGAGCAACGGCGAGTTCGATTATAATCAGACCGATATTCTGGATTATGTTGACGATCCCGATTGGATGCCGCCACCGCTGGACCTTGCCGAAAATATGCGGATGGGTTATGACACACGATTCCTGTTCTCATTCGGGCCTTTCGACCTGCCGCCAAACGACACGATGCAGGTTGCTATCGCCGTGTTGGTTGCCGAGGATTTCCATGAAGACCCGACCAATGTTGCCGATGGAAGCTGGGACCCCGACAAGTTCAACTACGAGGGCGTCGGACGAACTACCGATTGGGTGAGAACGGTCTATAACAACGATTATAAAGGCCCTGTTCCGCCGCCAAAGCCGGAATTCGAGGTCGAAACCCACGACAACATGATAGACGTGTTCTGGAAATATCAGAACGTTGTGGATTATTTCGATCCTATAGCCGAGCTTCAGGATTTCGAGGGATTCCGTATTTATACCAGCGAAGCAAATATCGAGAGCTATTATACGCCCGTGGTCGAATTCGACAGGGTGGATTTTATCGACTATAAATCCGAAGACAGTTCATGGAGTCAGATAAGAACCGACGAATTCCCTGCGGGAGACTTAGACCCTTTTCCGGCAATAGATACTTCCTATGTCATAATGAGCACGGATACGGTCGATACGATGATCTTCCCACGGGAAAAATTCGGAACAAATTCCGGAATGCCGGTCGATATTGTGAGCCGCTACGGGGAAAATTGGTATAAATACACACTGACGAACCAGCGCGCAGGCTCCGATATTTATCTTTCCGTAGCTGCCTACGATTTTGGCAAGCCCACCAAAGACCTCGAATCGCTCGAGTCCTCCAAAACGACAAACTATATTTGGATTGTTCCCAGAGGCTCGGCGGGGACTTCGGATGAGGTCTATGTTATTCCGAACCCATATCGGGTCGACCAGAATTATGCCGGGAAAGCGGGCCTGGATTGGGAAACGCCGGTCGGGCAGGTCTGGACGGAGTATTCCCGCAAAATCAGATTCGCCAATCTGCCGCATACTTGTATGATCCGTATTTATACGGTCGATGGCGACCTTGTCGATGAGTTCGAGCATCTGGAAGCAGGATATGCTGAAACAAATTTCAAGGACGGCGACGAGAAAAACATGGTCGGCGCCGAAGACTGGGATTTGATCAACCGTAACGATCAGGCCATATCCAGCGGAATCTATATGTTCAGCGTCGAGGATTACAGCACCGGCGATTATCAACTGGGTAAATTCGTAATTATTAAATAACGGGGAGCATGATGAGACGGAATATATTTATAACGGTTGCGCTTCTGTTTCTACCCTTGCTTGCTTTGGGTCAGGCGAAGGTTGGAACTGCGGCCGCCCAATTTCTGGAGATGCCGATAAGCGCGCGAGGGGTCGGTATGGCCGACGCGTTCACCGCAACGTCCAACGACATCTCCGCAATATTTTACAACCCGGCGGGACTCACTAATCTTGTCCGCAGGGAAGTGCTGTTCACGCACAATATCTGGCCAGCGGGGATAATGCACGATTTTGCGGCCTATGCTATGCCCATGCCGCAAATCGGCGGGGTTATCGCCGTGAGCGCCGTGGGATTGACAACGGGCGATATGAAAGAGACGACCCCGGGCAGGCCGGAGGGCACGGGCAGAATGTTCTCCGCAAGCGATCTGGCGGCAGGTGTTACCTATGCCCGCAAGATGACCGACAGGTTCTCCGTGGGTGTAACTTGGAGATATGTCGGAGAGTATTACGCGGATGTCAAGGCGCATTCATGGTCGATGGACATCGGGACGCTATACCGGACTGCATTCAAGAATATGCGAATTGGCATGAATTTCACGAACTTTGGCCCGGATATCACATTCCTGCAAACCCCATATCCTTTGCCGATGTCGCTCCACATGGGACTGGCCGCAGAAGTCTATGAGACCGATCTGCACATGGTGACTCTTGGTCTCGAGGGCAGCCATCCCAACGACAATCTCGAAAAATTCCAGGCGGGAGCGGAATATTGGTATAATGATATGTTCGCCGTTCGCGGCGGGTATAAGTTCGGGGCGTGGGATGCGGAAACCTTTTCTGTCGGCGCCGGCGCGAAGATACCATTGGGGAGTATAACGGCGAAGGTAGATTATGCATACTCCGATATGCAGGCCCTGAAATGCGCCCATAGATTCAGTCTTGGGCTCGAGTTTTAGGAGGTAATTCAGTATGAAACTAACAAAATACACGATCATAATCGCTTTTATATTTACGGCCATGCTCGTAGTGATTTCCGGTTGCGACTATTCGGGCGAAAGAAACGACAACATGAGGCCGTCGATACAGATATACAATAATCCCGCCGACGGCGATACGCTCGGGGCCGCTCCGATAATATATTGGCAATCGTTCGATACCGACGGCAAGGTCTATAAATATTTTTATATCGATCTGCCGTTCGAGCAGGACGATATGGGGATAGACGCGGACGATTGGGATATGTATCACGATAATCCGGCGCTTCTTGCGGATATCGATTCGCTGATAACTCTCAACGGACAAAGAATAACCTGGACAAGAACCGAGAGCACGAGCGATACGGTCTTTCTTCAACTGCTGGTTCCGGATGAGGTTACAAAGCATCTCTTCTGCGTTCGCGGGCAAGATACAGAGGATATGTATTCCGATATTGTCTGCAAAACTTTCTACCGTAGCAACATCCCGCCCGATTCGTGCACGATTGTTACGGACCCGTTCGACGGCGAGGAATTCTGGATTCTGGACGACACGATTTATAGTTGGGGAGGTATCGAGGTGAATTGGACCGGGGACGATCCCGACAACTCGATAATCCTCGAATTCTATTGGTGGTTGGAAGATGTAGTTACGAGCGAGATCGTTCTTACATCCCTGTTCGAGGATTCACTCGGCGGTATCAACTCGGGATACGATCCTTACGACGGCTGGGTGAGAAATGTCGGAACCAAACTCAGGGGAGAGGTTTCCTCCGGAGAATACTACTTTATCGTGCAGGTCAGGGACGACGCATTTATTGCGGGCGCATCGGACACCGCGACAATTACACTTGCGCATCCCTATTTCGATATATCCGATACGCTTATTCGCCGGCAATATGAGGACGGCTCTTTCCAGCACAAAGTTCTGATAATTGACCAGAACGAGTCGATCCTGTATGTGTCCGATCTTCAGGACGTGCGGGATTTCTATACGGATATATTCGACCGGTTCGACGTAACCCACGGCAACGGAATGATTGAAAGATACGATCTGAGAACGTCGGGCTACACTACACTCGAAGTGCCGAGAATCGACCTCGCGGAGTTCAGCATTCTGTATGTTCTCGATCAGGAATACCTGATAGGTTCGAAAATGAGCGCAAGTTTCCTCGAAGAGTTGCTCCTCTATGTTCAGGTGGGTGGAAGGATAATCTGTGACGGCCGGAACGTGTTCACGAACGAGGACGAAACATGGGAAGAGCTTCCGACTTACGACTATTTTGGTATCGAGGAGGACGTTACCGGCTCGGCAACGAAAATTTTCGACCGGGCGATCCCAAATGAGATGATCGCCGGCTACCCCGCTCTAACTATCGACCCGGACAAGACGTGGTTGAACACAACCGCGATAAGCACTGTCAACAGGATAGGCATGAGAGAATCTTTCGGTATGCCTTATACACAAAGATTGTATAGCTTTGGGATAAACGACGAGGCGACGCCGCAGGATTCGGTCGACTTCGATTGTCCCGTTGCCGTTCGTTATGTCAGTCCGAGTTTCCGCACGGCGTATTTCGCGTTCCCGCTTTACCTTATGGACAACAATGAAGATCAGGTGAAAGAGGTTATCGAGTCCACGATAGAGTTCATTAAGGAACAGGTGGCTTATGAGCAGGACACGACCGAAACGATCTGATATTATCTAAATATTGGATAAAGAATGGGGCGACCGCTAACGTGGTCGCCCTTTTTTATAAAAATTCATTTTAAAATTAGCAATTATCAATTAGCAATGCAAAATTGCCCTTCCCGACCCCGCACCGCATTTAATAGGCGCGGCGTCCCGCCGTGGATTTCCCCATGTCGAGCGAGACGCTCGACCTTTTA
>DAOWNU010000362.1 GCA_030642425.1 bacterium
CGATTACAGTATCCACAAAATCCTCTTGTATATTTCCTTTCTCATCAGCCCAATCCTCGATTTCTAAGTCTATCTCCGGCCATTTAGGGTCTTCTTCGAGATTTATTTTCATTCCCACTTCTTTTACCAGTTCGACTATATCTTCTCTTTTCATTAGCTCAGTAAATATAGGAACCTCTTTTTTTTGCCGACAATGGAACCAAATCCAATTATCATCTTCATCAGGTTTTTCTATTTCTCTGCCAATAGAAGTCTCTATTACTAAAGTAAATTTATCGCTTTTACAATCAGAATAAACAGTTGACCAAGTGCCATCACTTGATTGATGAAGTCTGAATCTATCCCTTTTTATAAGACCTAATTCATCGAGCCATTCGCCAAACTCTTCCTCCATCTTTTTCCTTAACCTATAAATGAACCTCCTATCATCCCTTTTATGAGGGGAGATTTTATCTTCTTGCACACTCTCTAAAGCTTCTGTGTCGCCGGCTACATTCCTCGTAGCCAAATACAATTGGTTATCGCGTTTGAAAAAGTCGAAAGAAACGCAGATTATAGAAACTCCCTTTTTGCTCAGAAAGTTCGAAGCGTTGATAACCTCTTCCGGGAAATCACGCGCCACGAGATATAGTATTACATCGTCTCCGATACTCTCGAGGTTTTCTTTGTAATACTCCTTGAATGCTATATGGAGGGGTTTCCCTAATTTCCCTCTTGCAATTTGTTCGAAATCCTTTTCTGCGAGACTGTCGAGCCACGATGCATAGCCGATTATTTGTGCGATAATTTCTTTTGGTGCCTTTCCTTTTTTTAGTTCCGCTACTACGAGGCGGCCTTCGGGGTCGATTGCCAAAATATCCAATCTTTTATCGGTGCTCGTTGTTATCTGATTACCGATACAGAGGAGCTTTTGCCCGGCGATAGGCTCTAACTCCGCATCGAGCAGTATCTCCTCGATTTTGCTTTCGGTGAATTCTGCATAATCCGCTTTATCGAATTTCTCGATAGATTCGCCGCCAAGTTTGAATAATTCCATCTTGTCTCCTTTAGTCTATTTTATACGCTCCGCGTCGATTCTATTTTCATCGCCTTCAATATACGCCATTTTACGTAACGCGCAGTTTCTAATTCCATAATCTATGCGAACATCAAACGGCGGCCCGCAGGTTCCGGCACCGGATCGCCGAACTCTCTGGCAGTATCTATCCAGAGTTGGATTGCCACATTTACATTATTCAGCGCTTCTTCCTGTGTGTTTCCGTGCGCCATGCATCCGGGAAGCTGCGGAACATCGGCGACGAACGCCTGATCTTCATCGCTCCAGAAAATAATAGTCTCGTATTTTTCCATTATTTGTCACCTCCGAGGCGATATTTCACGATAACGTTTCTCACCTGACGGACCTGATAGGGTTTCGCTTTGCCGTTATCCTTTTGGATGTTGATTTTTTCTTCGATTCCGGATTTCCGAAACAAATGGTGACTGCTGCGAATGCGTTCTTCGAATCCCAATCTGCGGAGCAATTGACATAGATCGGAAAACTGGATATTCGCATCGGATGAGCCACTCAGGATTTGCAATAGAAGTTTGTCGAATTTACCCATCGTGGATTCCCTTTTTTCTCGTTCGCTTTGCTTACGTGCTATAATATACTCTATTTTTTTCAATGCACAAGAGAATTGCTTATCCGGCGCGGGAGAAATAAACCAGAATTGCGAGAACGATAAGGAGAATAATCCAAATCAATATCGCGCGGCTGGTCGCTTTCCGGGCCTTTTCGGCGTCCCACCATGTCAATGGCCGGACATCCTGAAAATAAAATGTCAACACGCCGGAAAGGTTGATACATATAAGGTTTGTGAAAAGCAGGAGAAACGCGCCCCATGCCTCGACATAATAGCCCGCCCCGATCAGAAGGCCGAGCACGACCAGCGGCGGCAGCAGCGCGACAGCGACCATAACCCCCACAAGCATTGTCGGTATTGCGGTTGTGAACGCCAGCGCGCCCACGCTGCCCGAGGCCAGAGCTATCACAATATCGCCGAAACTCACCTTCGTTCTCGAGGCTATCTCGATATGCGCCGGGTCGAATTTTAGGAAAAATCCCAGAACAATAGACAGGATCAGCGAAAGGCCTATCCCGGCTATCAGCGATTTGAACGCCTTTTTTGCGAGGCTCGAATCCGCGAGAGTGGTCGCGAGCGAAAGGCCGACATTCGGGCCGAGAAGCGGTGCGATAACCATCGCGCCGATAATCACCGCCACGCTGTCGCGAATCAGGCCCACCGCGGCCACGAGTGTCGAGAGAACGACCAGCAGGATATAAACCCAATTCAGGCGGACAGTTTCGATAAGGTCGGCGTAAAGTTCCTCGCGGCTCACACGGGGCGTTTTGCTGATAAGTCCGGCCCTCCTCTTTCGCGATTCGTCCTCGTCGGGCCGGGGGATAGAGGCCTCCACGGGCAGAATAACGATTCGAAAACCCTCCACGCCCGAAAGCAGGTCCTCGAGTTCGTCGAGAATAGGCTCGCTCTCCTCCGCCGGCACAAGAAACGCGACATGAAACAGCCCGTCCTCCATCAGCTCGCGCCAGATACCGGTTCCCGAACGCCGGTCGAGGCATTCGATAACCACGTCCTTGTGGGATTCCGGGATATATATTTCGAGTTGTCTTGTCGCCATTATTGCTGTCCCAATAAGCTTAAATTTTAAACCCAATAAAATCAAAAATTAAAATTATCTCCGCCCCGAATCCTTAGATTTGATAAGAGCTTTTTGATTTTTAATTTGTCATTTTGCATTTTAATCTTTGAATTTTAATTTGCCATAAAATATACAGTTATCCAAGTTTTTGGGACAATAGTTATTCACTGTAGCCGGTTTTAACGAGTTTTTTCGCGGGGCCTAACGCGCGAATCGTTTCCGTTACACGCGAGATAACCTGAGAAAATTTTTCGCCTTCTCC
>DAOWNU010000305.1 GCA_030642425.1 bacterium
AGGCTCAGGGACCTCATGTCGAGCGAGACGCTCGACCTATTTTGACATTACACTTTCTGCAACAATCTTTATCGTTTCATAATAAGCGTCGATAGAAGCGCCGGCGTCGGCCCACCAGCCCTTGAGAATACTATGTCGCAGCCGGTGTCTTTGTAAATAGGCGTTATTGACATCCGTGATCTCCAACTCGCCGCGCTTCGAGGGAACAAGAGTCCGGATTATGTCGAAAACCATGCTGTCATAAAGATATACTCCGATTACTGCGAAGTTCGATGGCGGATCGGTCGGTTTCTCGATAATCTCCGCGATCTCGCCATTCTCATTAAAACGAACGACCCCATAATCTCGTGGGTCATCGACCTCTTTCAGGATGATTCTCGCGCCGTAATCCTGCTTCTCGAATCCACGCACGGCCTCCGCAATACTGGTCTCGATGATGTTATCCGCCAGAAAAACGACCATGCTTTCGCCGTCAATAAAATGTTCGCACAGGCCGAGCGCCTCCGCGATTCCGCCCTCGTCCTTTTGATAGGTATAATTGAGATGTTTCAGCCCGAATTCTTCGCCGTTGCCGAGCAGCCGGAGAAACTCGCCCGCGTGGTTGCCGCCGCAGACGATCATAATATCCTCTATTCCGGCCTCGACAAGGGTGCGGATTGGATAATAGATCATCGGAGCATCATAGACGGGAAGCAGATGCTTATTTGTAATATTGGTGAGCGGTCTGAGACGGGTGCCGAGACCTCCCGCAAGGATAACGCCCTTCATAGTTATACCCCCATATCGCCGGTTTCCCGGATATATGGCGGATCGCTTGTAGTTTTAGCGGCGGATGCTAATACTAATTTGGAATTTAAGTTATGAAAGCTGAAGTGTCAAGGTAAAATGTGGTTTTCTGCGAATATTTATGCTAACTGCCTGATTAATATTAGCTTACAGTTATCTTTAATACTATTCCTCGATATACCCAATATATGGAAGTCCACGGTGTCTCTCGTTATGATCGAGTCCATAGCCCACGACGAATTTGTTCGGGATTTCAAAACAGTAATAATCGACCCGGAGATTGAAAGGCCGCTCGATATCTTTCAGAAGCAATGTCGCGATCTTTATCGATTCCGGTTCGCGCTGCCCCAGCAGGCGGCAAAGCTTTTTCAGTGTCTGGCCGGTGTCCACAATATCCTCGACAAGTATGAGATGCCTTCCTTTTAGCGGAGTATCGAGGTCTTTTGTCATTTTGATATCTCCTCTGGATTCCGTCCCGACATAACTCGAAGCTCCGATGAAATCCAGTGTGAATGGCGTTTTCATGTTGCGGACGAGGTCCGCCGCGAAAACGAATCCGCCCTTCAGAACAACTGCGATTATCGGGGCGAGGCCGATATAATCTTTATCTATTTCGCACGCAACTTCCTTAACTCGCCTGTCGATTTCTTCGCGGCTGATGAGTTTTTTAATCGAGTAATCTTGCATTCCTTTTCTCCCGGATTTTTGAGTATTTTATTAAATAATGTCAAAATCTAAAATCTAAATGATTGAAGAAGAAGGTAAAAGGTAAAAGGTAATAGGTAAAAGGTAATAGGTAAAAGGCAAAATTGCCCCATCGCACCGCCTCTGGATTCCGGGTCGAGCCCGGAATGACAATATGTGGATGGGTGGGTTTTGTTTTTTGAGCTTTGGATTTGATTTGACATTTAAGCTTTGACATTTGGGCTTTTTTTAAAATAAACCGATTAACCAACATCTACTTCGCTACTGCCCTTTCGGCAAAAATCATCGTTCTCTATTAAATAATATATCCAATGGCCCGTCATAATCCACGAATAATTCAAACAGGGAAGGATTTTTCGCCAGCGGCCCGACCGGAGGGAAGAATAGCGGGACGTTGCCGGAGAATAAAACGGGCGCGGTATCTCTTATCAGGTGCGGGATTCCCTTTCGCATCAGGTGTCTTCGCAGTTTTATGCCGGAGTCTGTGATATCGCCGGGCGCCGACGGTCTCAGGCTCAATCTGCCGCCGTCGAAAGGAACCCTGTTTTTTCCATTATTGCGGGAAATTCTCATAACACCCATTCCGGAGGGCAACTCGATATCGGTATCGAGGGGGGCTTCGATTCGAGAATCGGGGAGATTGTCGAAAAGGAAAAAGGTCTCTCTGTCGATCTCGATATGCAGGCCCTCGCCCACGGGGAATCTTCTCCCGCGCCTTGCCGTGCGGATATTTTTTTCGAGCCTTTTCACCGTCTCGAAAGAAAGCGCCGACATGCCGATATCGAGCGCGCGCAGGCCGAACCGGAGAATTTCTCCGAATCCCCAGAGCGTTTGCATCGCGATTTCTGTCCGGAAAGCCATGATATTGCCGAGCCTGACAATCAAGGCCTCTTTTGCAAGCGCGTCTCCCCTGTTCTCGATAAATTCCGAGCAGGCGGAGAAAATATCGGCCTCCCGCCGGAGTCTTTCCGGGGCGCCCTCGCCGAAAATCCGCTTAAGCTCGGGCAGAAACATCCATCGGATACGGTTGCGGCTGAATCTTAAATCGAGATTGGACTCGTCTTCGCACCACGATATCCCCTCGCTCTCGAGCCATTTTTCGATATCGTTCCGCCAGAAATCCAGAAGCGGCCGGATTACCCCACCGCGAATTTTCGGGATTCCCGCCAGCCCTCTCGGCCCCGCGCCGCGTATCAGGTTGAAAAGCATTGTTTCCACACAGTCGTTGGCGGTGTGGCCGGTGGCGATTATTTCGCCCCCTTCGATAAATTTTTCGAAAATCGAGTAGCGAAGTTTTCTCGCGGCCTCTTCGATTCCGAGATTTTTCGCGCGGGCGAACGATGGGGCATCGACACGCCTTATCTCCAGCGGTATCGAGCGTTCGCGGCAGAATTTCTCGACAAATGCGGCGTCCAGCTCGCCGGCCTCGCGTATCCCGTGGACAACGTGTATCGCCGCGATTTCGTGAGATTGGGCGCGGAGTGTCAGCTCCGTCAGCGCGACCGAATCGGAGCCGCCGGACAGGGCAATTCGTATCGTTCGACCCGCGATATCGAATTTTCCGAGCAGCTCTTTATATTTTTCGACCAAATCCAATGAACACCTCCACCTTAATACTATAAGGAAGATGTTCGATAAGGCAAGGGATTTCGGGAAGCGGATTTTAGATTGCGGATTGATGATTTGAGATTGATGATTGCCCGCACACGTCATTCCGTGCTTGCCCCGGAAACCATCCAAATTTTATCATTTGGGTATCGATCCGGAATCCAGAAACCTCTGAAGAGGTTTTCGGGGAAACCGCTAACCTGCATTTCTCACAAATGTGATAAATTAAGAAACAAATATGGGCATAACATGAGTATTATAAATATAGAAATAGGGATCAAGGATTCAAGGATTCGAGGGTTCAAGTGTTTTTGTATTTCCCTCGATCCCTCGATCCCTCGAACCCTTATTTCAATAACATAGGA
>DAOWNU010000363.1 GCA_030642425.1 bacterium
AGTCGGTAAGCCCCGGGTCTTCGGGGTGAAGCAGCTGCGCGACACATTTCAGCTCGTATGACGGGATGTCCATATAGACGAGGGAAACACCGGGGTTCTGCATCTGGTTGAGGAAGGTGCCCGTCTCGAACTCCGGTCTCGCGTAAAGCTCCAGGGAGACCTGCTTGGTTATATCGAAAACCCCTTCGCCGAGGCGGTAATATTCGAGGAGAACGTCGAGCTTTTCGGGCATCGGCGAGTCGATAGTTTCGCTCAGATGGGCGATAACTTCCTTTATCTTATCCGGCCTCGGCAAAAACCCCGTGCCCTTGACCGCGTTGTTTATTTTCATGTGCGAATCGTTGCGCACGACCCCAAATGACGCCACCGGGGCGTTGTGCGGCCCCGCCATCGAAGTCGGCATGACACCGGTCTTTATTCCCTCGATCATCTCGATACGCGCCCCAAAATTCCATTTCAGGTAAGCGTTCGGCAGTTCGACCGGCTCGAATTCGGCCCATTCGCCATCGACACGGGCGCGGATATTCCCGCCACCCTCTCCGGAAACCTCGACGGACGCCTGATGAAAGGTGCCATCTTTCCAGAAATTAACATCGCCGTGCTCGAGATCGCCCGCGGAGATACAAGTTGTTATCACAATTGCAATTAAAGAGAAATAAACCAGGAAACTCATCCGATTCCCCTTTCGGAAATAGGTTTTCGATTCAAACACATCCGCTTTTTTGCGGATCGACACTCAAACTCTATACCCAATATAATCCTTCTCGACCGCATGTCAATTTGAAAGAAGTGTCCGCACAAAAAACAAATTGTATTACATCGGATAAATGCTTTGCCCCGTGGAAAAACTGCCCTATATTTATAACAAATGGATTCAACGGACGGACATGCTGCGTGGAAGAAAATACAATTAAAACGCTTCTCGATTATCTTGGCAAAGGCGCACTGCTTATCGGTGTGGGCAACGAGATCTCCGGCGACGACGCCTTCGGCCCGGAACTGGCAAAAAGGCTAAAATCCTTTCTCGGAGGCCGGGCTATCGACGCCGGACTCGCGCCGGAGAATTGGGCCGGGACAATACTCAAACTCGCGCCAGAAATCCTGATTATCGCCGACGCCGTGGCGTTCGACGGCGAGCCGGGCGAAATCCGCATATTCAGGCCGGAAGAGCTGATCGATCACCTGCCCTCGACACACGGGCCGGGCTTTGGCGCGCTGATCAACTATCTTCTGGAATTCCTGCCGGGGCTAAAGATAATAATTCTGGCGGTTCAGCCACAGGCCACCGGCCTTATGACGCCGATATCGGAGCCGGTCGCCGCCGCGCTGACCACAATCACCGGTCATGTCGAAGATTTCCTAAGCAAATCTTGACTCGACTCCAGTGATTGATAATGTTGTTTCAATTCAAAATGATCAATTAGCAATTAGCATTGCAAAATTTCCCCACCCGGCAATGCCGCATAAGAAGGTAAAAGGTGCCCCACCTCACCACCCTCTGGATTCCGAAAGAAGGGGGGCATTGATAATTGCTAATTTTGTATTGCTAATTTTGCAATGATTCTTTATCTTATAACCTGAAATGCAGTTTCACAAACGTCCTTAAAAGGGCTTAGGCGAATTTTATCGGATAACTCGAATGCACGAACTATCGATAGCGCAAGGGATTATGGCGAACCTTCGCCCGTGGCTGGACGACCAACCGGAGAATTTCCGTGTGTCGAAAATCGTTGTCAAGGCCGGGCCGTTCAGGGCGGTTGTGCCTTCCGCGCTCGTCGGCGCATGGGAGATTGTCCGGCTCGATCATCCGAAAACGTCCGGGTCGGTTGTGGATGTCGATCCGTCGTTTATCCGGGTCGAGTGCCGCGACTGCGGGCATTCCTGGGATGCCAGCAGGGCGGTATTCGCGTGCGATAAATGCGGTTCGGACAATCTCGAATTCTCCGGCGGAAACGAGCTTTTTATCGAAGACATTAAAACTTATACATGTGGCGAATAGGCTAAGTGCTTTAAAGCACTTCACATGAAGCCCTTTAAAGGGCTTAGATTTAAATAACGAGGAGTAACTATGTGCGAGACATGCGGATGCGGCAACCCGAACGATCACGAACACGATAACCCCAACCCGATCGGGCAGGACCTGCTGGCTTCGAATAATCATATCGCCGCCCACAATCGCGAGCATCTGCGGAAAATGGGCGCTTTTATGGTGCATCTGACCAGTTCGCCGGGCAGCGGCAAGACGACCCTTCTCGAAAAAACAGTCGAACTAATCCGGGATAAAATCCGTATCGGCGTAATCGAGGGGGATGTCGCCACGGAAAACGACGCCGAGCGTATGCGCAAACTGAAAATCCCATCAGAGCCTATTGTCACCGACGGCGCCTGTCATCTCGACGCCAAATCCGTTCATCACGCCCTGGGGCATCTCGCCGAAGAGGGCGATTTCGACCTGATTTTTGTGGAGAATGTCGGCAATCTGGTCTGTCCCGCAGATTTCGATCTCGGGGAAGACCAACGCGTGGTTTTGGTCAGCGTGCCGGAGGGCGACGACAAGCCGGAGAAATATCCGCCGATTTTCCGGCGGGCGGATGTCCTTGTGATAAGCAAAACCGACCTTCTGCCATATGTCGATTTCGATATCGAGAAGGTGAAAAAGCACGCGCGTGTGATCGCGCCGAGGATTCGAGTTTTCGAGTTGTCGGCGAAAAACGGCGATGGGATCGAGGAATGGGTCGATTGGCTTCTGTCGCTGGTGCCGGGGAGATAGGCGATATATTTAATGCCCGATTTAACCTGCATTTCTCACAAATGTGATATATTAAGAAACAAATATGGGCATAACATGAGTATTATAAATATAGAAATAGGGATCAAGGATTCAAGGATTCGAGGGTTCAAGTGTTTTTGTATTTCCCTCGATCCCTCGATCCCTCGAACCCTTATTTCAATAACATAGGA
>DAOWNU010000277.1 GCA_030642425.1 bacterium
AGTTAGTAAAATGTATTTTGCGGGTTTCGTCATTTTGTTTTTTATTTTGTCATTTTTATATTTAATTTTTGATATTTAATATTTTTCTACCCGGGATTCCCAGAGCAAGGCCCTTCCAGTCCATGTCCCGGCAATCTCCTGTTGCCCCATATCCCGATAGTATTCTGCGATAAGCCGGGCGCATTCTGCCGCGAGCACGGCATTGTTGAAACCCGCGGCGGCGTTACATGAAAAACCCAGCTCTTCGATAGCCGCTGTCGAGTCGCCTTTTTCAAATGCGCTCAGGCCGCTTTTATATCTCGCCGCCATCTCCGCGCCGATTTCGTCTATCATAGCCTCCGCTCTGTCGATATAGGGGCGAAGCTGCCCCGGAATGTCCATACCTTCGGGTTTCGCGGTTATTCGTATCAAATGACCGACCGCGACTCCGGGGCTGTCGGCGCGGGCGATCTCCGCCGCAAGTATCAGCGCGTCGGCGAGTGGGAACGGGTCTCCGCGGATAGCGTGCAAGCTGTCCGCCCATGCGAGATAATTCTTTGATAGCGTCGTAGCGCCTGCGTTTTCCATTTCGCGCCCGGAATTATTTTCTGCCCTCGTCGCGGCCTCGAGATGCGAAAGTATCAGGCTCTCGTAAGCCGCCGCCCGAAGAACGTCGTTGCCGCCGCCCGAAGATTTGAAAAACAGCCACCTGTAGGCATCCCGCGAACAGGCGATGTCCTCGCAGGCCCATGCCGAGGAATCGATATGCGCCATAGATTCCATAAAACGCCCCTCGTCGAAGGCTGTTTCAGCAAGCTCTCTATGCCGGTTCACCCTTTTTAAAGACCCGGCGCATCCCGCGAAAAAAAGATTTGCTGCGAGAAAAGAAACGGCACATACTAAAAAAAATGTTTTTCTCGTTTTCCTCATTAAAATCTCCATGTCAATGATATTCCGCCCTCGACCGGGTTCAGTTCCAGCGCGGCGCGTCCCCGGTTGTGCTGGAAAACGAAAATTCCCGCCGCGGCAGCGCTTCCAAGCGCCGCACCGGCAATAACATCGTCGGTGCGATGCGCGTTGTCTTGAACGCGAGTATAGCCCACCCATGAGGCTAGGCCATATAGCGCCGCGGTTAGGACCGTTTTGCCGATAATCTCGCCGTTCGAATCGTTTTCCCCGAATGCAGTCCACACATACATCGAGAAATAGGTCGCCGTTGCGAAACACGTGGCGGTATGCCCGCTTGGAAAGCTATCGCGAAAATCGCGTTCTTTATATCCGGCAAGGCTTTTCGCGTCGGCGTTCGGGCGGTATCTGCCGGTAACATCTTTCACGATAAGCACGAGGAAGCTATTGAGCACCTGTGTTTGAACAAATCCCTTGGCATATCCGTATTTATCTTCCATTCCCATTTCTGTGGGAATCGCAAATATTGCCGCGCCGATTCCGGCGTTGGAGATGACCAGCCATCCATTTGGAACAGTTTCATCGACAAATGGAGCGTCCGTTTCTCCCCCGAAAAGCGGTTTTTCGAAAAACGGGCCGCAACGCCAGAGAGAATAAACCCCAAGCCCGACAAGTCCGGTCGCGCCCCACTCGACAGCTTCGTGAGTATAATTCAGTGCGAAAATATTTCCCGCAAGCAAAACCAATATGAGAATTTTCACTTTCAAAGCCAGTATTTCCTTATTATTTTAGCCAATTCCTCGCCTTCGATAAGCTCGATTGGGCAATTTTCGGCCTGCTCTCTCGCCTGCCGTGTTAATTGGCTCGTGGTTATGAGCACTGCGTGGTCGGCGCCGTAATGTTGCATCGAGCCGAGAAGCTGCTGCACCCATCTATTCCCGACTGGATTGCCCGCAGCGTATCGCTTTGCGCCGATAGCTATCGTGAGTTCCTTGTTTTTTGCGATAACATCGACGCCGAAATCGGAGCCGCCGCCGGTCAGTCTGGTTCGATAGCCGCGCTTTCGAAATATCGCAGCGCAAAGCTACTCAAATTCGGCGGGCGTTGTCAAATATGGGTTTCTAAGCTTTTTCCCCGGCAGCGGCCCACGGTTTCCTATTACGAATCGAAGCCCAACAACCCAGATAACAACCGCAAGCGCGCCGGAATAGAGAAGCGCCTCGCCTGTTCCAAAATCGAGTTTGTCGATAAGCCGCCAGGCCCCAAAGATAAATATCGCGGCAATTATCACTGTCCAGAACCAGAAACGAGCGGGCCGGCTCATGGAGACTGTTTCTCTTTTTTCGAAATTGTTACCCTTTCGCCCGGCAGCAATAGAACCTTTACGGTCCTATTTTTTTGTCCGGGAGTCCAATCGGTCAACGCGATACCGAGAACGGTGGGCTTTAGCGGATAGCTCGAGTCCGCACGCATTATCCGGCCCGTTGCGCCCGACGGCACGAGCCAATCTCCCACGCGGATAGTATCCCCAGCTGGATCGACCAGCACATCGACTTCGCCGCCGACAGCAATCGCAAAGCTCCCCAAAGAGTCCTCCACAACGACACCATAAACGCCGGGGTCGTAAGCGGTTTCCGCCCTTCGCAATCGGTCGTCGCTCCCCGGCAATCGGACTACAACTTCCCCCACACGAGCGGAATCGGGCGCTTCGAGGCTGCTATAGACGACGTCCCAGCCCGGAATATCGGCGGGCGAAAGCAAAACTGTGTCGGCAGTTTCCCCTTCCGTGGCCGATACCGAAAAAATAGCGGCACAAAATAGTATTGCAACTATAAATATCATTGCAAACCCAAAATACACGCCGCTCGCCCAAAGGCAAGAGGAATAAAGCGATTTTTAGAATTCATTTTTTTCGGTTGAAAATGATCTTATACGAAAGAAAATACCCCAGCGCCGCAACCGCAATTCCGGAGGGCACATCGACAAACCAGTGCTGTTTGATAAAAAGAGTCGAAAGCGAGATTAGAATGGCGATAACAAGCGCCGCAACACCAGTGCGTGTGTTTTCGTTCAGGGCGATAAACGCCGCCGTCCAACTGTAGGCTACATGCTGGCTCGGGAAGCAATTATATGGCTTATCGCCATCGTAGATCGCCTTTAGCAATTTTGCGGAAAGGTCCGTTCCAATAACCGTTGGCCTGTGGATAATTGTTGGCCATAGTGCGTAGAATCCTAAAGTTACGACACACACGATAGAATATGCGGAGATCGCTTTCCACAACCCGTGCCGATCTTTCACAACAAAAAACGGGAGCATGATCGCCACAAAATAGAGATAATAAAACCAGACCCAGTGTCTATTGAAAGGGAACAGCCCGTCGACAAAAGTTCCGAGGGTTGCCGCCTCGGAGCCGACATTCATCCGATTGATAATCAAATATCCCGCGCCAGAGATCGCGGCAAAGGCTATCGCGGCGAACAATTTCACGACCCAAAGGGGAATTTTTTTCTTTTCGCTGCTCATTCGATTTTGCACCGCAATAAACATGCCCTTTTTAAGATAAGGGGGGAATATTATCATAATAAATATTACTTGCGGATAAACCCCGAAAAGCCTATTTTCATTTCAGATGACTGCCGTATCTGAAATAAGAAATTTTCGAGCGAAGCTGCTGATAGGTTTGTTCCTTATCGCCCTCAGCCTCGCACAGTCTCTTTTGCTGTTTCCGCTCGATTTAGAAAAACTCGTTGTCTCGCGCCGGCTTATGGAAGAC
>DAOWNU010000156.1 GCA_030642425.1 bacterium
AACATGGATGGGTTCCAAGCAGATGAATCGTGCAAGGCGTTCCTTAAACTATGGTTCAATGCCCATTTAATGAAAGAAAGTAAGTAGAGAATATGTCAACTATGAACTATAAAATAGACCCATTTAACGCAACGCTACCGTTATCTGCAAATCTCGTGTTGTTTATTTCAAAGAAGATTACTTCGCGGACAGTTCTTGACTTTAGAGTATAAATATTACATTCTTATTGCTTTTGTTGTTTGAGTAAAATCCGTCTATTTATATAAATCATTGTTCTTTAATAAGTTATAGGTTGTTAATGGAGGATTTTGGTGTGAAAAAAGGTCTTTTATAGTTGACATAGGCCATTTCAGATGGGATACAAAGGCTTTCATGGTTGACACAGACTATTTCAGATGGGATACAAAGGCTTTTATAATTGACACAGACGCTTTCAGATGGGATGCAAAGGCTTTCATAGTTGACATAGACGCTTTCAGGTGGGATACAAAGGCTTTCATGCTTGACCCATACTGTTTCAGATGCTATCGAAAGGCTTTCAGAGTCGGTCGAAACGCTTTCAAAGACGGTCGAAACGCTTTCAAAGATGTTTAAAACGCTTGCAAAAAGGAGTATTTTAAATTCTTTGGCGAATGAAACTAATCTAAGCTTATTTCTCACAAATGTGAAATATTAAGAAACAAATACGGGCATAACAATTAGAAATAGGGTTCAAGGGTTCGAGGGTTCGAGGGAAGATAAAATGGCATGTGCGTTTATGAAACACCCGTAGGGGAGAGACCCTCCCGTGTGGAGATTTTCGATATAAATGGAAAAACGGTAATTGCCGGAAATGCCGATCTATGAACCGATCAGCGCCTTCATAAATTGGTCGCCGACAATTGTGCCGAAACTACCGCGCTTCGTGCTTTCTTCGTCGTATCGGGTAACTGCGTCGGGTTCCAAAAGTGGGTTATATATTAGAAACGGAACCGGGTCGTGCACGTGGGTGCGCACCGCGCAGGGCGTGCCGTGGTCGGGCGTTACCGCTATCGCAACGGGTTCGGTCATTTTCGCGGTTTCCTCCGCGATGAATTTCACTATCCGTTTGTCCAGATACTCGATAGTGCGGATTTTCAGGTCGATATCGCCCTCGTGGCCGGCCTCGTCGGTGGCCTCGACGTGGAGATACACGAGGTCGTGATCGGCGAGGGCCTCGACAGCCGCGCGCGCCTTGCCCTCGTAATTTGTGTCGTAGAGGCCGGTCGCGCCCTCGACCTCGATAACGTCCATGCCCGCGTATATGCCAAGCCCCTTCACGAGATCGACGGCGGAGATTACCGCTCCTTTTATGTTGTATAGTTCCTGCATGGTTTTCATTTTAGGTCGATGCCCCGGCGACCAGAACCAGACCGAGTTCGCGGGGTCTTTACCGGCAGAAATTCGCTTTTGATTGACTGGATGCTTTTCGAGGATCGCCTGCGATTTCAGGATAAGCGAATTGAGGGAGGTCGCTGTCGCCTCGCCCTCCGACGAAGCCGCGCGAATCATGACATCCGTGAACGGCGTGCCGGGAACGTCGTGCGGGGGCGTGCAGGCGATTTTGTCGGAGCCGTTTTTCATCACAAAAAGATGTCGATAGCTCACGCCCGGATGGAAAATCATATCCAGCGAACCAATCGTTCGATTAAGCTCATTTATTATCCCGGTCGATTCCTCTGTGGTGATGTGTCCTGCGGAATGATTTTTTATTATATCGTCTTCGATACATATAAGATTGCATCTCATCGCGAGGTCGGTTGGGTCAAGTTCGACGCCCATGCTTGCGGCTTCGAGCACTCCGCGCCCCTGAAAAACTTCGCGGGCGTTGTAGCCGAGCACGGCGAGATTGGCCACGGCGCTTCCCGGATGCATATCCTCCGGAACTGTAACAAATTTGCCGCATCTCCCTCGCGCGCAGAGCGCGTCGATATTCGGAATATCGGCGACCATCAGCGGCGTCTTGCCGCCAAGTTGTTCAAGTGGTCGGTCGGACATGCCGTCGCCGAGAATTATTACATACTTCATCGGAATTTTTCCTTCAGCCAGAGCTTGAACTCATCATAATCGTGATTCAGGTTTCCGAACATCTCGATCTTCTCGTCGAGGCCCTCGAGGCTTGGTGGTAGTTCCGGGTCGAACGAGAGAATCTCGCGGATTTTATCGGGGAATTTCGCGGGGTGTGCCGTTTCGAGCGAAACGCACAGTTGCCCCGGCGCGACGTCTGAATTTTCAATGTAGTGCTGCAGGCCCGCCCATCCGACAGAGCCGTGCGGTTCGAGAAGAAGTCTGTGCTTCTCCCATGCGTCGCTTATCGTCTTTTCAGTTTCTTTATCGTCGATGCTCACGGAATAAATATCTTTTCGGAGAGCGTCCATATCCGGTTGTTTATGTATATCTCCCTTTTCGTCCATATTTCCGCCGAACAGCGCGACGAGGCGGGGGATATTGCTCGGATGCCCGACATTCATCGCGCTCGATATACAGTTGCGCGATGGCTCGAGTTTCTCGTAATTGCCAGAATCGACGAAGTTTGGGAATTCGTCGTTCTCGTTCGTCGCCACGACGAATTTTTTGACCGGCAGACCCATCCGTTTCGCGATAAGCCCGCCGCAAAGGTCCCCAAAATTTCCGGAAGGAACCGAAAAGATAACATCGTCGTCCGGCTTCCCGTCGCGCAGTTTCGCGAATCCGTAGAAATAATAGACAGTCTGTGGAATAAGGCGTCCGATGTTTATCGAATTTGCGGAAGAGAGATTCATATAATCGAGTTCCGGGTCGGCAAAAGCCCGCTTTACAAGCGCCTGACAGTCGTCGAATTTCCCGTTTAGTGCGAGAATACGGACATTTTTACCGAGGGTCGTCATCTGTTTGCGTTGCCGTGCGGTAACTTCCTTTTCTGGAAATAGAACGACGACCTCGATGTTGTCGAGGCCGTAGAATGCATTCGCGATTGCGCTCCCGGTGTCGCCGGAAGTCGCGGTCAGGATAACCAACTTGCCGGATCGCCTTTTCAAAAAGTAGTGCATCAGTCTGCCCATCATCCTCGCGGCGAAATCCTTGAAAGACGCGGTCGGCCCCCGGTCGAGGCGCATGACGAATTTGTTGTCATAGACTTTTTCCAGCGGAACTTCATAGTTATAGGCATCTTTGACGATTCGCATCAGTTCCGCGTCCGGGATCTCTCCACCAAAAAACTTCTTGCCAACGGCGAACGCGATTTCGTAGTAGGGCGCGGATGAAAAAGAGAGGATTTCATCGCTCGTGAAACGGGGAATATCGACCGGCATATATAATCCGCCATCCGGCGCGATGCCCTTCAGCAGAGCCTGTTCGAAAGATACCGGTTCCGCCTTCAAATTTGTTGACCTAAAGACTGTCGATCCTATGCTCATGTATTTATCCTTCTTCTGTAAATATTTATTCTATCCCGAGTCGATTTCTGACGCATCCGGATAATCTCTCGACGGCCTTAGCCAATTCTTCCTTTGTAGCAAAGGAGAAATTGATCCTCATCGTGTTATTGGCCGGATTTTCGCCAAAGAAAACACTTCCGGGCACAAACGCGACCTTATATTTTATTGCATCGTAGAAAAGCTCGTTCGTATCGATCTCCTCCGGGAGTGTAACCCAGAGGAACAACCCGCCCTCCGGCTTTGTCCACGTTACACCCATCTCTGCGGGAAAACACGCTTTCATTGTTTCGAGGAAAACATCGAGCTTTTCCCGATAATATTTTACACACTTGCTAAGGTGCTCTTCCAATCCCATTTCGGTGAGAAAAGCCGCGCACATATCCTGATTGTATTTCGGCGTGTTCAGGACGTTTCCCTCTTTGATGTTCGTCATTTTATCGATTACTTCGGCGGGGCCGATCTTGAAACCGACGCGCAGTCCCGGACAGAATAGCTTCAAGAAAGTGTATAGCCCGATCACATGCCCACCGCCGCGTTCCTGATCGAGCGAGAATATCGATGGGATAGTTTCGCCGTAATACCGCAGATCGCGATACGGGCTGTCCTCTACGATAGGGATATCCCATTCCCGGCTCAAATCGAGCAATGCGAGCCTCTTTTCGAGGCTCATCGTGATTCCCGTCGGGTTCTGGAAATCGGGAACCACATAGATGAATTTCGGTTTCCGGTTATCTTTTGCGAGTTCCTCGATTTTCGCGCGGAATCCGTCGATATTCGAACCGTCGTCTTCGATATCCACGCCCTCGAACACAGGCCTTTGCATCTGAAACGCCACTATCGCGCCCGCGAATGTCGGGCGGTCGAGAAGGACCGTGTCTCCGGGATTCAGAAACAGCCTTCCCAGAATATCGAGTCCGTGCTGCCCGGACGAGGTTATCAGGAGATTATCGGCCGGGATATCGATGTTGTCCCGCCGGAGAAATCCAAGCACCGCATCGACGAGCTTCTGCTCGCCCTTTATGGCGGTGTATTGCATCACGCCTTCAAGATTTTCATCGAGCATCCTACCGGAAACGAGCCGCATTTCGTGTTTCAGGAACATATCCGGCGAGGGAAGCCCGCCCGCGAGCGAGATTATCTCCGGGTCTTTCAGAAGGTCGAACAATTTCCCTATCGAGTATCCGCCATACTCCTGCATATTGTCCGCAAATCGCGCATTCCAGTCGTGTATCATGAATTTCTCCCGCCGTTAAGTTACGTTAAATCAGCTTCTCGGTTGACAGCTTTCCGCGAAAACGGCCCTCATCCCGCGCTTCATCATCAGCCTGCCGTCCTTGCTCGCACGAATAGCTTTGTTATAGATTACTTCGCCGATATTCTCGGCTATTTCGTCGCGCTCTTCCTCCGAAATGAAATATGTCGCCATCGTATCGAGTTCGTGCGCGGTGCCGTCGCTCTCGTATTTGAATGTCATGTCGGTGCCGCTCGCAAGAACCTTGAACATCTCATCGGTCCAATTGAAATTTTCCATGCCGAGATCGGGGTTGATGTAGATATGCGCGGCGAGGCTCACGCCCTTTATGTCACTTGCATCGAGTTCTTTAGCGCACTGGATGAAATTCGTAGCGGTGGAGCCGTTGCCGATGTTAATCTCATAAATCGGCGATGTGCCGTCCTCGCGGATGAACTCGTTCATGATGTTCAAAAGCATCCTGAACTGCACCGGATTCTGAGTTGCAAGCAGCATCGAGATTTTGATATGAAGATTCGGGATGTCCCTGCCGTAGTAGCATATCGCGACAATCGTGCTCCAGCTCGGGTTCAGGAAAAAATCGCTCCCGGTTGCGAGAGCCGTGCGCGTTATACCGTCGAGATAGATAAGATGGTTATTGTTCGCAACTTCTATCCCGCCGAAATTCCCGAACGGGGTTCCTTGATTCTTCAGCGTGAGAGCACATACATCGCAGCCGCATTCGTATCTCTCGAATTTCTCGCCGGTAATCGATTCCAGTTCACGGAACCTGTCTTCCGGCTGCGGAATTCCGATAAGATTGGTGCTGCAGAACTTGCCGGCCTTCATTATGTTCTCCGCCATCGTGAGCGTCGCAAGCAGATCGCCGTTAT
>DAOWNU010000121.1 GCA_030642425.1 bacterium
ATTTCGCACGCGAGAGTCGCGCCAGCGTGAATAATCGTCCCGCTCGACAATAAAAAGTCGGTTCGGCAGGCTCACCGACCGGCCTGTCGCGTTTCCTACTTGCCCTGAGCTTGCCGAAGGGAGCCTGTCGAGGGGTGCGGAGTCGGGAAGTGCCGTGCACTGAGCGGAGTCGAAGTGTCCCCCGCAAATCGTATGTTTTATTTCTGCGCCCTCCTGCGCGACAATGATTCAAACGGATTTGAATTATCTTTTGAAATCATCTTCTGTAAGACCTGCTTGTTTCAATATATTTTTAATTACGGGAACGGGAATATCCCGTGAACCATGAACGGGAACCACACAAATTCTTCCCGTTTCGGCGTTTTCTATTATATGGTGGCTTCCCTTGATACGCACTACACGAAAGCCCAGCTTTTTCAGCCGGGCTATGACTTCCTTCCCTCTGATAAACCGCATTAGACGGCGACTTTGAGCAAGGTGCCTTCTTTCCTTGAGCCTTCCGGGACAGGTTTTCCTGTATCGCGCAGGTATTCGAGATATGTTTTAAGGGCCGCTATGATGTTCTTTTCTGCTTCTTCGAAGCTTTTTCCGAAATCGGCGAGCGAGAGTTCGGGGATTTCCGCGACTATCTGTCCCGTTTCGGTATCGAACGAGTATTTTATTTCATATTCAATATCCATACGCTATTACCTCTTGAATTAAATATAGGGATGTAATTCGATAAGTCAATGTTACTTCAAATACACCATTTTCACCCTCGCCGTCCGTCCGTCTTCCGTCCGCGCTCTCACGAAATATATCCCCGATGCGCTCGTTTCATCGGGATGCCAGATGACCGTCTCGTTTCGTAGGGGTGGGTCTCAGACCCACCCTTCCCACGGGCAGGTCTAAGACCTGCCCCTACGGGGATATTGGCGACGGTTCTATATATTCGCCCTGACGGCATAACCAAAGGCGTTAAAATAATTTCGCCATAGACTATCGGATGAAGAGAAATTGTTATCACTATAAAAATAATCGATTAATACCTCGCGCAAGCGTGACAATTCTTTCAATCGTGCCATGTTTTTTGCATCTGCGATGGTCAATTCGATAAGTTCGAGAGCGCGTTCGATGGCTTTGACGCTATATTCGCTATTTTTGCTTCGCCACAGGATTGTGCGCTCGACTTCACTGCCGATATTAGCCATCTGCTCGAGGAATGTCAGTTCGAACCATCGTCCCGAAGCCAATTGTTTGTGTTGGTAGCTCATTTTTCGACTAAATTGTTGACAATTTCGACTATCGCTTCCCGGATTTCCGAATCATCTACACCGCGAGTGCGGTTCCCTGCGGATGGTCGTATATTTATGAGCGAGTCGAATTCTATCCAGCAATCATCTTCCATTTCCGGATATAGATTAATTCCCCATAAATCATGTTGCTTCGAGCCTTGCTCGAGCAATTGCGCCTCTTCATCCGAATGGAGTTCGCCGCCGATGGACATAACTCCTTCTTCCACATCGATAACCGCTTTGACGAGATTGCCGAACATTTCCTGAGCCATTTCTTTTAGCTCATCGACGGAAATTCTGTCCTTGATAACTTTCATTCGACCTCTTCTAATAGATATATATTCGGCATAATAACACTGTCATCTTAAATACACCACTTTCTTGCTCGCCGTCCCTCCATCTTCCGTTCGCGCTTTCACCAGATATATCCCCGATGCGGTTGTTTCATCGGGTTGCCAGATGAATGGGCGGGATGTGGGGACAGACCCATGTGTCTGTCTTTCTATATCTCCCGCATTCTCATTCACAGGACGCACACACGGGTGCGTCCCTACTTATTTCAATTTTCATATCCAGCCCATATTGAGGGCATAGAACCATTCCCTACTTTTATTTCCTTTTCACCAATCAGAAGAAATATCTCGTTATTTTTCTCTACGCATTTAATTCCGAATTTTCTGATTTCTCCTTGATTAGTAAGATCGGAAACATCATTAAAGCCCACATATTTCTTAGTGTAAGCACCTCCAGCTTTTTCAGCCATTGAAATATCGTTATAACCTGGGGGTTCAAATTTATTACCGCTCTTGTCATATGCATAATACCAATCAATCTCCATCCCACGCTGCATTTGTGGTGAGTTAACTATGAGATATCCAGTTTTTTCAACTATTCCAACAATTGCACCACTGCCGATTTTTATTGGTTTGTATAATGTTGAAGTCATTTTAATCATCCACAGTTCAGAAGAAAATCCCCCCATATCCCCCTCACTATATATAGTTGTATTGTAAAATACTACCTTTCCATCTTGTTCCCATACTGCTGTATTTATATCCTTTTCTGACGAAAGAACTATTGTTTTTCCAGAAGGGAAATCAAAATACGAAAGAAGCCCTGAAGCATTTTTGTAAATCAACTTGATACTTAGTTGATTAAATGTAGCGATACAAGGTACGTCGAAAACAATAGTATCACCTGGGGAGAATAGATTATTGGATAGGCTTCTTATCCATTCCCTATCAATTCGAATGGGACCTTTACCAGTCTGAGCAAAAATTAAACCAGTAATAACAATTATAAGCGATATTATGCAAACCCACATGTTGCGTCTCATAATGAGACCTCCTTTTTTGATGTTTTATTCCTCTCTATCTCTCGTAATTCCAACAACTTACAACGTTTCCACTCTCCGAACTAACCATTTCCCCCAGGGGGAAAAGCTCCATCCCCCTGTTACTTTCCTTCGTAACTTAGGGGAAATAGGCATGAAGTCAAGGGAAAAACAATCGATTATGCGCTCACCGTCAAGTCAAAACCGCAAAAAACCTATATTCCGAGGGGTGCAATACCTTATCCGAGAGCTGCAATGCAACATCCGAGCAACACAGTGCAACATCCGAGGGCTGCAATGCAACATCCGAGCAACGCAGTGCAACATCCGAGGGCTGCAATGCAACATCCGAGCAACGCAACGTAACATCCGAGCAATACAATATATCATCCGAGCAATGCAGTGTATTATCCGAGGGCTGCAATGTAATATCCGAGCAACGCAATGCCTCATCCGAGGCCTCGGATACGATGGTGCAGGCCTCGGATACGATGGTGCAGGCCTCGGATTCGACGATGTAATGCTCGGATTTGATAATGCAAGTCTCGTTTATGCTGATGCAAGCCTCGGATTTTACGCTGTAGCCTTCGGATTTCGCGATGTGGAATTCGGATTTAGCGCCGCATCTCTCGGATATAATGTTGGGGGCTTCGTTTTTGCCCTTTGCCTTCACTGCCGCGCCATCTTATCGCGAATGCAGGCAGGATTTTGGAAAGTTTATCGTCAACCCGAGAAGCCCGACAATGCGCTCGACCGTGTCGAACAGTATTTATCGCTCATAAGCCGTGCCAATCTCATACAGAAAATCAGGCGAGAAATCCGCTCCGTTATCCCAGACAATTGTGTCAATATCCTCGTTTAGTCTTACTTTTCTGAAATAATCGATATCCATCAGGGGCGCAAAAATTTCCCCCTCGAGATATAGTTCAAGATCGACAACCTTCGTCTCGCCATTCTCGAATACAACCAATATAGAATATTCTCCAATATGTTTTGCCTCAGTAAGATAGTGCATCTTGCACCTCCTAAACCAACGGTTGTATTTTCTTGAGAGGTTCTTTTAATTTAGCCAGTTTCCAGTCTTCCAGCAATTTTTCACGATGTTCGAATGCCCATTCGAGGATGAGCGAAACCACTCTCCGTGGCAAATCACCTTCAATTAATCTGAGTTGCTCAATTGAGAATGCGCCACGATATTCACCGTATTTTGCATGAAAATGCGGGGGTTCATGCTCTTTGTAATACATGGCTATCACGATACCAAAGAATCTGCATATTTCGGGCATTTTGTTCTCCAATCAGCTCGACCGTGTCGGCAACCTTCGGCTGGGTTTCGACTCCATTCACAACATCACCCCAGCTTGTATGACTTATCGGTTGCCCGCTGCGACTCGGATTTCGCCTTAAGCCAACCCCTTCACTTTTTCTTTTTTTAATATAATGTTTTTCTCTCCCCATTGCAAAAAAAATGACGAACAACCGGCCTTATCTTCCCGAAACCCGAAACCCTTAAACGCTCAACTTTCTCATTCTCTCCGCGATTACGATGCCCATCTCGCGGCATTTCGACAGAACGGCGTCGTCCGGAACATATTGCGATTTGACGCTTTCGTGAACCAATTCGACTTTCATCTCTTCGAGCATCTTTTCGAGATGGCCGACCGCCTCGCCGCTCCAACCGTATGAGCCGAACGCCGCGCCGATAAGATTTTTCGGCTTCAGGCCTTTCAGGTATATCATCACGTCGGCCAATGGCGGGAAAATATTGTTGTTGATTGTCGGCGAACCGACGATAAGTGCGCCGGAATCGAGTATGTCGGTGGCGACATCGCTACGGTGCGAGTCCCGGATTCGGTGGATTTTGACCGTCGCGCCGCCCGCGATCAGGCCGTCGGCGATTGCGCGCGCCATTAGGTCGGTGCTGCCCCACATCGTGTCGTAGAGGACGACCGCCTTGTTCGTGGGTCTTTGCTCTGCGAATTTGCCCCAGAGATCGATAATCCAGCCGGGATTCTCGCGATAAACCGGCCCGTGGTCGGGCGCGATAATATCGATGTCGATGCCGAGTTCGCCGATCCGTTTCAACAGCTTAGTCACGAGCGGCGAGAACGGCAGGAGTATATTCGCATAGTATTTCGCGGCCTCTACGCGGAGGATATTTTTGTCGATCTCGTCGGCGAACCGCGCGCCGGTGGCGAGATGCATCCCAAAGCCGTCCTGCGAGAAAATTAGCTTGTCTATATCGACATAGGTGATCATGCTGTCCGGCCAGTGGAGCATGCGCGTTTCGAGGAATGTCAGGCTCATATCGCCGAGATCGAGCGATTCGCCGTCTTTAACAACCTGAATATCTTTCAGGCCGAAATGCGCTTCTATAGCTTTCGCCCCCATAGCCGACGCGAGCACTTTTTCCGGCTCGACCGCGCGTATCGTGTTTTGCAGGCAGCCGGTGTGATCCATCTCCGAGTGGTTCGAGACGATGTAATCGATCCTTTTCGGGTCGATCACCGAGGCTATCCGGGCCATCATCTCGCGCTCGAACGGCGCTTTGACCGTATCGATCAGCGCGATCTTTTCGCCGAGAACGAGAAATGCGTTGTATGTTGTCCCGCGATTGGTCGAGTAGCCGTGGAAATCGCGGATATTCCAGTCGATAGCGCCGACCCAATAGACGTGATCGGAGATTTTGATTGCTTTGAAAGTATTATTCATACTTCTCCTTGTGAACTACCGGGATAAATCGGCAGTTATTTTAACGCTTTTAGCCTATTCGACAGCGTTACAACGTGGCTCTGCTCCTCTTTGATAATCCGCTCGATCATATCCTTGCCGAGGCGTTCGGGAACCATGTCCTTGATTCCGAGATAGAAAAGTATCGCGCCTTTTTCCAATTCTATCGCCATTTTCAATATCTCATCGAGGGTCTCTTTCCCCGCCATCTCCGATGCTACCTTCGGGGACCCTTCGTCGATGTTTGAGTCGGCGACGGCCTTAAGATACATCGCGGTCTCGTCGTTCGGATCGAAAACCGTATTGCGCATATACTCGGGCAATTCGCGGCGCAATTTGACAAACATATTCGCGTGGTCGGCCTCCATTTGCGCCATATTTATAAGCTCTTTGCCGACTTCAGTATCCTCGTGTTTCTTCGCGAGGTCGCCATACATCTTCACGGCGTTTCTCTCCGCTTTGATCGCCATCTCGAAAATCTCGTCGGCGGTAAAATCGATACCCATTATTATTCCCCTTTCGTTGGTGGAGTGTAAATTCGCGTGCTAAGCTCCTTGTCCAGCATCAGAAGGCCGTTGCCGTTCTCGCCGATAAGCTGCAGCTTCGCGATTATTTCATTATCGTTACCCTCCTCCTCGATCTGCTCGGTAACGAACCACTGAAGCAGTATCTGCGTCGCGTGATCCTTCTGCTCGATAGCCAGATCGACGAGGTCGTTGATACATTTCGTGATGAACTGCTCGTGCGCGAGCGTTTTCTGGAACATGTCCAGAGGGGAATCGAATTCGCCCTCCGGTTGTTTAACGGTAAGTAATATTACTTTGCCGCCACGGTCGTTGATGTAATCGTAAAACTTCATCGCGTGTTCCATTTCCTCCTGATACTGGATCATGAACCAGTTCGCAAACCCTTTCAGGCCCAGATATGTGGAATGCGCGGACATCGAAAGATACAGATACGCGGAGAATATCTCGTTGTTTATCTGCTCATTCAGGGCTTTTTCGATTGTTTTGTTTATCATTTTTCTCCTTTG
>DAOWNU010000388.1 GCA_030642425.1 bacterium
ATTACCTTTTACATATTGCCTTAGAAGTCAAGAAACGATATCGCGCAAAACGCACTTGACCGGACGGGAAAATAGACTTATATATTACTCGATGTTGGCTCGAACTTTTCCGAACACGATTCTTTAACCCCCCTGGAGTGCAAATGACCGATCACGATCAGAAACTCGCTGCACGAAGCATCGCCGCGATCCGCTTCCTCTCTCTGGACGCTATCCAAAAAGCCAATTCCGGACATCCGGGACTACCGCTCGGAGCGGCTCCTATGGCCTATATCCTCTGGACGCGCCACCTGAAATTCTATCCGGGAAGCCCCGAATGGGCGGACCGCGACCGGTTTATTCTGTCGGCGGGGCACGGCTCGTCGCTGCTCTATTCGATGCTGCACCTCACCGGCTATTCTCTCTCGCTGGAGGAATTGAAAGGCTTTCGGCAGTGGGGAAGCCTTACTCCCGGCCATCCGGAGAATTTTCTCACCCCCGGTGTCGAGGCAACCACCGGGCCGCTCGGGCAGGGGATCGGGATCGCTGTGGGGATGGCTATCGCGGAGGCGAACCTCGCCGAAAAATACAATCGCCCCGGACATAAGATCGTCGATCATTACACTTACGCCCTTGCCGGCGACGGCGACCTGATGGAAGGATTGTCCTACGAGGCGTGCTCGCTCGCGGGGCATCTCGGACTTGGCAAGTTGATCGTGCTCTACGACGACAATCGAATCTCGCTCGCCGGATCGACCGGTCTTTGTTTTACCGAGGATATCGAAAAGAGGTTCGAAGCCTGCGGCTGGGAGGTTATTTCTGTCGGCGACGGCAACGATATCGAGGCTATCGACCGCGCTATCGGGGAGGCCAAGGACGAAAGCGCGAGGCCCACGCTGATACGCGTCAGAACCGTTATCGGATACGGATCGCCGGAAAAGGCCGGGAAATATGGGGCGCACGGCGCGCCGCTCGGAGCGGAAGAGCTTGCCCGGACGAAAGATTTTTTCGGATGGCCCGCGGACGAGGAATTTTATATCCCCGACGATGTGAAAAAGCACATGCTCGAACCCGCCGCGAGGGGAAAAATTATCCACGACGGGTGGATGGACGATTACTGCGCGTATATGTCCGAACACGGGGAGCTTGCGGAAGAGTTCGTCCGGCGTTTCAGCGGCGATTTGCCGCCGGATTGGGATATTGATTTGCCAAACTACGACAGCAAGAGCGAGCCTATCGCAACGCGCAAGGCCTCCGAGGCGATTATGCAGAGACTCGGCGAAAAACTGCCCGATCTTGTCGGCGGCTGCGCGGACCTCAACCCTTCGACATTCGCATGGCTCAAAGGATTCGGCGATTTCCAAAATCCGGAATTTGTCCCGGACGATGCTCAGGGCAAGGTCGGCGGCAAATGGGGATACGGCGGCAGGAATATCCATTTCGGAGTCCGCGAACACGCGATGGGCACGATAGCCCTCGGGTTGGCCCTGCACGGCGGGTTTATCCCGTTCACCGGAACTTTTTTCGTGTTCTCCGATTACATGCGCCCGTCGATAAGGCTCGCGGCGATATCGAAGCGGCGCGTCGTTTTCATTTTCAGCCACGACAGCATCGGCGTGGGCGAGGACGGCCCTACGCACCAGCCTGTCGAACAGCTTATGAGCCTGCGGGCCATGCCCGATATTCAGATTATCCACCCGGCGGACGCCTCGGAGACAATTCAGGCGTGGCGCGCGGCGTTGAACAAACACGATGCCCCGACCGCGCTTGTATTGAGCCGTCAGAAATTGCCGATACTCGACAGGGAAAAATGTTTTTCGGCGGAGGGCCTTCTCAAGGGAGGCTATATCCTCTGGCAGTCGGGAAAGAAAACTCCCGATGTGATTATTATCGGCACGGGTTCGGAGGTTCATATCGCACTCGAGGCCGCCGAAAGGCTTGCGGGGGAGGGACTCGATGTGCGCGTCGTCTCTATGCCCTGCTGGAGGCTTTTCGATTCTCAGCCCGAAGACTATCGAAAATCCATTCTGCCCGACAACGTCCGCGCGAGGGTGGCTGTCGAGGCCGGAGTGAAAATGGGCTGGGAGCGTTATGTCGGGCTGGACGGCGAGATTGTCGGAATGGAATCGTTCGGGGCGAGCGCGCCCGGGCCGCAGCTTTATCGCGAATTCGGAATAACCGCCGATGCCGTCTATGTCGCGGCGAAGAAAGTTATCGAAAGGGGCAAATGACATGTCGGGATTGCACGAATTGAACCGGCTCGGCCAATCGGTCTGGTTCGACAACATCAACCGCGCGATGCTCGAAAGCGGCGAGTTGCAAAGGCTTATCGAGCGCGGCGTTCGCGGGGTAACATCGAACCCCTCGATATTCAAAAAGGCGATAGCCGGCAGCGACACATACACGGCAGAAATATCCCGGCTTAAGTCGATGGGCAAATCCGCCCTCGAAATATACGAAGAACTGGTTATCGAGGATATCGCCCGCGCGGCGGACATCCTGTTGCCGATTTACAAATCGTCGAACGGCGCCGACGGCTATGTCAGTCTCGAAGCCAACCCGCATCTGGCCTACGATTCTGAAGGCACGGTCGGGGAGATTCGCCGCCTGAATCTGATATTGAAGCGGCCAAACGTTATGTTCAAGGTTCCCGGAACCGGGCCGGGGATAAAAGCTGTCGAGGCGCTAATCGCGGAGGGGATAAATATCAACGTGACATTGATATTCGCTATCGAATATTACGCGCGTATCGCGGAGGCTTATATCGCCGGCCTGAAGAGGCGCGC
>DAOWNU010000258.1 GCA_030642425.1 bacterium
GCGGATTGTCCTCGCCCGTGGCCGGATAAATTATATCGAACATATCGCTCTCGGGCATTGTCGCGGGAAAAGCGTTCGCCCAGTTTAAGCCATCGTCGGTCGTTGTATATAGCATCCCGCGTTGACCAACCATAATTCCGCGGCTTTCGGTGAAATAGATATCGGTTGCGTTTCTTCCGGTCGAGGGGTCGATTTGCACTTCGCCCCATCCGAGACCGCCGTCGTCGGATAGATAAACGTGTTCGGCGTCGGCGCCGACAATAACCTCGCCTTCGCCCAAAGGCCAGACAGCGCCCGGCACCCGTAACAGGTCAACTTCGATTGTGTTCCAGTATGTGCTGTCGGAGTTGACATTGTCTTCTTCATCTTCTGAACAGCCAATAAAAAACAGGCCGAACATAAGAAAAAGGATCAGGATAAAGTTTGTTTTTCCTTTTAAAACCCGACGCATCGCGCCTCCTTAGATTCGAGTGTAATCGAACAAATCAATTGTAATAATATATAGACTACTATTATTAGAGTCAACGGTTTTTTTCTCGACGTGCTTTTTCGAGAAAATTTGGATTTGCGTTTGCATTATAATCACAAATCAAACCCTGTAAAGAGGGGGTTTGATTAATTGCATTTAAAAGGTCGAGCGTCTCGCTCGACAGGGAAAATGCCAATTGGCGCGAGCCGGCCGTTCAGAGGAACCTCTTCGTCTTCTCGATAAGCTCTAAAAGTGAATATACACGATCAACCTCCACGGGCAGAGAATCGGTGAAAGCCCTGCCGTAAGCCCGCGTGCCGACCCTGCGATCGCAAAGGACAAGAACTCCCACGTCCTCCTCGCCGCGAATCAATCGCCCGATACCCTGCCGGAACTTGATTACGGCCTGCGGGACGGTGTAGCTGCTGCAAGGGTCGCCGCCACCGCGCTGGATACGCTCGCATTGACCGGCAACATATGGGTCGGTGGGCACGGCGAATGGGAGTTTTGTGAGAAATAAAATCTGCAGGGCCTCGCCGCGGATGTCCACGCCCTGCCAGAAAGATTCGGTGCCCAGAAGAACCGATTCCTTGTCCTCGATAAACTGGCGGGTGAGCTGGCTTCTGCCGCCCGATAATCCCTGCCCGAGAACGAGTATTCCATGATCGGCAAGCTCCGGTGTTATGATGCTATAGACCTGCCTTAATGCCTTGTGGCTTGTGAAAAGGCCCAGTGCGCCCGCGCGGGTTTCTTCGCTGACCCGAACAATAAGGTCGGACAGCGCCGGGAAAAATCTGCGGTCGTTCGGCTCCGGGAGAAATTCTGGAAACAGCACGAGCAATTGTGCCGGAAAATCGTAAGGGCTGCCAAGCTGCATTGTGATAACGCGCTCCGGGTCGAGATAATCCAGCCCGAGACGCCCGATAATATAGTCGAAATCCCCCGCGACAGACATGGTGGCGCTTGTGAAAACACAGGAGCGTTTCTGCGAGTGAAATGCCTCGTGCATGCGTCGCGCGACGTCGAGCGGCGCCCAGCACATTTTCGAATCGATAGAGTCCGTCCGGCGGGGCGATTCCCACCAATAGACGGAATCGGGATCGGTGGGATTCGACATGTGAACCATGGCTTTCGTCGCCTCTGTGATTTTTTCTAATTGCCCGGAAATCTCGCGCACGAGGCGCTCGAGTTCATCGGTATCGTCTTCGGGAATCGACGAGAGAAAAAAGCCGATTTTGTCCGCAAGCCGCGCGGCCTCGTTCGTAAGCTCTTTCACCTCTCTCCCGACAGCCTCGAAAACGTCCTCTCCCGGATGAAAACGCTTGTGCAGCGAATAGGGCGCGTTCCGCCAATCGTAGGCGATATCCAGCCGGTTCGAGATAGTTCCAAACAACGATTCCGCGATTTGGCGAACGCCATCGGCCTTCACGATAGCTTCCTCGTAAGCGGCGATAAACTCATTCGGCATATCGTAATGGGCCGAAACATAGGCATAAAGCTCGGGGAGAAAGCCCTTTCCGCTGACACTGTCGCGATACAGGTTTGAAAGCGGGCCGGTGAAATCCCAGGTCGTTATCTGGTCGCCGAAATAATCCGCGGCGACCTCCTCCAGCCCGTGGGCCTCGTCTATCACGGCATGTTCATATTCGCCGAGCACGACAGAATCGCCGATGTCCGCAAAAAGCAGCGAGTGGTTGACAACGATTATTTGCGCATCGACCGCCGCCGCGCGGACTTTCTGAACAAAACATTGTTTTCGATAGGGGCAGCGGTTTCCAAGGCAGGTAACACTCTCGCTGCGGATTCTGGCCCAGAGCGAAAGAAAGTTGTTAAGATAAAAGGAATTGGCCTCGGCGATATCCCCCGACCCGGTCTCCGCGGCCCATATAAGGAGTTTCGCCAGCGCCGCGCGTTCGTCGAACCGGAGCACCGACATGTCCCCGATCAGGCGCTGGAATCTCTGGCGGCAAAGATAATTGCCCCTTCCCTTGAGAAGCACACCCCGGAATTCGAATGGCAAAGCCCTTTCGAGCGCGGGCATATCCTTGAAAAAAAGCTGCTCTTGAAGGTTCTTCGTTTTTGTCGAGACGATGACTTTCGTTCCGGCGCCCGAAGCATACACAATCGATGGGAGCAGATACGCGAACGATTTCCCGGTGCCGGTTCCCGCTTCGATAACGAGCGACATGTCGAATTTCAGGCAGTCCAGGACGGCCTGCGCCATCTCGACCTGAACCTCGCGGACGGTGTAGCCCTCGACAAAATCTTTCAGGGGCGATTCCGGGCCGATAAGGCCGAGAACGTCGTCCTCGCTCATTTTGCACTCGTTCGGGTCGGCGGGATTTCCAAAAACGTTGTCGAACAGGGCGATCATCGTTTCGTCGATTTCGGGCGGCGGCGTTTTTCCGACCATTCCCGACTCGCGCGCCGCAGATATCCAGGTGAGAAACTTCATATCGCCGCTTTGGCCGGTGATCACGGCAAGCAGATCGAAAAGTGCGGCGTCTATCGACAGTATTTTTTGCCATAGCGATTTGGCAACCTCGAATGCCGCTTTCGCGTCGGCCTCCGCGCGGTGATGATTTTCGAGCGACACTCCGAACAGCTTGACAAGCGAGTTCAGGCCGTAACCCGTTAATCGGGGATACATCACCCGCGCCGCTGTGAGCGTATCGATACTTTTCCCCGACCAGACCGGAAGGTCGTGTTTCACGCTTCGCGTCGTGATAAAGCCGATGTCGAATTCGATATTCTGTCCGAGAATCGGGCGGTTCCCGACAAACTCGCGGAGCTTTTTTAGGGCGTCTTTCTCGGAAGGTGCGCCGGAGATCATGCTGTCGTCGATACCGGTAAGTCTCTGGATCGCATAGGGGATAGGCTTGCCGGAATTGACCAGAGTTACGTATTTATCGACAATCTCGCCATCGACAGTGAGCAGGGCCGCTATTTCGGTTATCCCGTCAAGTTCGGGGTCGAGACCGGTAGTTTCGATATCGAGAGCGATAATCTCTTTTTCGTTCAGCGGGTTCATGCGTCCAAGATAGCGACCCGCGCGCACATTTACAAGAGATTATTGGAAAAGAGTTTTTTTGGGGGAAAGATTCGACATCGACGGCGGGTCAACGCCGTTGACCCCTACGAAAAAAGAGGATTGTCGCGTAGGGGCGGATTCCAAACCCGCCCGCCGTGGCATATATTTAAAGAAGGGAGGGTCTGAGATCGCTTCCCTAATTCTGCAATCTCCCGGAATAAACCCTTGCGTCCGTGGCAATCGAGGATTAAATTGTCCGTTCGAAAGGTTTTTGACAATGGCAACATATTATTGACCCAAAAACTCAGGTAACTGTATATTTCATGGTAAATTAAAATTAAAAGATTAAAATGCAAAATGACAAATTAAAAATCAAAA
>DAOWNU010000206.1 GCA_030642425.1 bacterium
AAGGCGCGTTGAGCACGCACATCCGTCGGCATTGCCGACCGCCCCTTTTATTTTTTCAATAACCTGAAAATTTCACTTGGAAAAGAGGCAAAGTTAAATATCTTGTATTCAACAATCTCTTTTGTGAAAGGGAAATATGGGATTTCAAGGTAATCTGGAAAGTGTGGGCTTCGCCGATATACTGCAGCTTCTCGCGATGGGGAAGAAAACCGGCACGCTCGCTATCGTCAGCGATAAAATAGAAAAGGATATCTATTTCAAGGACGGTTCGATAATCTGGGCGAACTCGAACCGGGACTCCGACCTTCTCGAAAACCAGCTTCTCAAGCAGGGCAAAATCACCAGGGCCGATCTGGCGAAGGGCAAAGAGGTGATGGAGCTTACGAATAAAGACCTGCCAAGCACACTGGTCTTTATCGGTGTTTTCAAAAAAGAAGATATTTCGGAGATCATTCTCTCGCATCTGGAATCGATAATTTTCGATATCTTCGGCTGGAAAGACGGCGATTTTCTGTTCCGGGACAATGAATTGCCGGACACGCAGCACGTGATCAACGCCCTGAACACGATGAGCATTCTTATGGAAGGCACGCGGCGTATCGACGAATGGTCCCGCGTGAAAGGCGCGCTTCCCCCCGAGAATACAATCCTGCAAATTGTCCCGTCAAAAATAGAGGGCAAAGAAGAAATCCGCCTGACGCCGTCGGAGGCGCAGGTTCTCAGCCTTATCGACGGGGAGCGCTCGCTGGAGGAGATTATTGAAAAATCCCCATTCGGCGAGCTCGAAACTGCGAGAGCGCTGTATGGCCTTAAAATGGCGGGGATCGTCCGCAAAGCCGGGGTGAAAGAGAGCAAGAAGGCCGTTATTGCGGAGCAAAAAGAAATCGTTTCCGTAATGGTCGGCGTGTATGCCGCGATATACGACACCGCCGGCGAAGTCCTGAGAAAAAAATTGGGTAGGGCGGGGGTAAAGGCGCTGCAAAAGGAATTCGACACTGCGGTCGAGGAATACAACGTGCTCGAGCATATCGGCATTGCCGCGGATGGCAAGCTCGATTTTGTCAACTTCATCACTCTCGTGGAAAAACTTCCCGAATCGAGCAGGATACATCTTGTTTCCGCCGGGCTTTCTTCACTGATATCGGGCATCTTAAATTCTGTCCAATCGAAATTGGGGAACCGGCAGAAAAAGAATATTATAACTCTCGCCGTCTCCAGGACAGAGGAATTGCTCATGGGGAGGATCGAACTGCTGAAAAAATATGGTGTGTATTCCGATATAACCAGAATACTCAGGGAATAAGAAAAAAACAATGTAGAATTAGCAATGAAAAATTAGCAAGTGTTATTGCCCCTTCCCACACCACCGGAAAGACTCTTACCCTGAGCGGGGCGGCAATTTAATTCCTATTACCTTTTACCTAATTTTACCTATTACCTTTCTTTTCAAGGAGGAATCGTGAATGATAATCGAATAATGTTGCTCGTTGTTTTCTTGATAGCATTTGTTTCGGCCCCGCTTTTCGGGCAAATTACCGGCTCTAACGGCAGCGGCGAGAATATTCAAATCGTTATCGATATGTTGACCGTCCTATTTCTACTTGTGGGCGTATATATCGCCCTCGACCTGAACAAAATAATGAAGGGCGGCGAACTGGCCTCAAGCTGGGGCTGGCTTTCGGGCGCGGTGATAATTTTCGCCCTGATAAAGGTGATCGAGGTCGGCGCTATGGCGGGATTTTGGCCCGTCTCCCAGCTTCTTATCTCCATAAGTCATTTTGCGGTAGGCCTGTTCCTCATGTTCGGATTTTTCAAACAGAGGAAGATACTCGGGTAAATTGTAAGATTTGAGATGGTTATTGACAATTTTTCAGATATCCATATTTGAATTCAGCAAGAGAAAGGCTCGATAAGAAAATCCTAATGTCGAAGCACTAAATCCTAATGAATGCCTAATATCTAATGACGAATGTCTAATTCCGCCCCACCCCACTGGATTCTCTACGAGCCGTATGGCCGGATTAGGTCCGGACTGCAAAAAAAAGAACCGGCATCGACCGGTTCTTTTTTATCGGGCCTTCGGTGAATCCTACAAAGTGTGCTGCAACTGTTTCGCCGATTCGTCCGGCAAATATGCCGTAACAATAGACATCAAATGGTGGATTGGAAAAGTTCCGCGGATAGTCGCATCGAGACCCTTTATTCCGAGCGGTATCTTCTCCTGCGGGTCGAGAAGGACCAACTGGGCATCGTGTTTTGCCTGCACCAGCATACGGATACCGTGCGCGTCCATGAAACTCATTCCCGCCTGAACGAGGATCATTTTCGGCAGATGCCTTTTTGCAACGTGAACGGCGTCGCCCACCGATTCGGTGGATACAACGGTAAAACCGTATTTTGAAAGCATAGCCTTAAGAAAGGCCAGGCTTCTCTTTTGCGCCACCAAAATTATATCGGGCCTGGTTTCCTCCTCTTCGATCTTAATCTTATCGGAGGCTCGCGGCAAATCGATAAGTATCTCGGTTCCAACTCCGGGCCTGGATTTTATCTGCATTGTGCCGCCGTGGAATTTAATTGTTCCCCGGGCGATTGTCAGTCCCAGACCGGCGTGGGAGGCTGATTTTGTCGTATAGAAAGGCCTCGTCACAAAAGAGATTTTTTCTGGATCGAATCCCGAACCGCTGTCGCGGATCGATAAAATATTCCTGTTCGGATCCGGATGGCTGATAATGTCAATTCTTCCGGAATCGCCCAAGGATTCATACGAGTTGATAAGAATATTCGACAGGCTTTCCGCCAATTCTTTACGGTTGCCGACCACAGTTCCGAGATTGGACAGGTCGGTGTTCAACTCGATTTCTTTCCTGCGGCGGGTAGGCTTTAACGCAGATATTGCATCCTGAACTATCCTCTCCATTGAAAGCGGCTCGGTTGGCCCGCTTTCTTGAAACCATTCAACCGAGCGCATCGAGCTGAGTATCTCTTCGGCGCTGTTGATCTTTTCATCGATCCGGAACACATCCTTGGTCAAGTCCGGTCTATTCAAGGCCTTCGAAAGCGCTTTCGATCTCTCGACCGCATCGCCCATAACCTCGAAAAATTCGTTCACAAGCCCGAGAGTTTGGGTGTTGAGCAGGTTAAGTTGTTCCGAACGCTTTCCTTTGATACTCTCGCGGGCATCGGCTAAAGCTATATCGCTGAGCCTTTCCACCATACGGTAGGATTGTTCTGCGGCCTGAAGCGCCATCAGCCTGCCGGTTTCGTGGACTATTTCCTTCTCCGCGCGTATATAGGCATTCTCTATCACATCCACGAGCGACTTTGTCCCGATACTCGACGGCACAACTGTGATCATCCGGTTGAGGGGAATCGATGTTTTAAGGGAGGCTTTATCGGTAATATTAACGACGACGGGGATCGGAAGATTATCATTCGGCGGCAAACACAGATTTTCCGCAAGACTAAGATCGGCGAAGATCAAGGATATTCCGCCGGATTCTATTGACGCGGAAAGGCTCATCTTATCGCCGACCCGTTTAACATCCCATTCCAAATCGGCCAGCATAGAGGACAGCTCCCGCCCAAGATTTTTGTCGAGTGTGGCGATCAGGATGCTCTTGAGGTCTTTAGTTTCAAGAACCGGAATCATCTTGCGGAATATGTCCCCGATAGACGGCGGAGTGGGCAGCAGGTGGACTGGCAATCGCATGTCGGCCCAATGCTTCAGAGGCTTGCCTATCGGCGCCCAGAGGAAAACCGGAACCGGATTCTTGCCAATTATCTCGATGACCGCCTCTATAAATTCCTCGCCTATTACTGGGTCTATTACCAGGCCCACAAGATCATCGTGGTTTTCCGGAATTGCCGATAGGCTCGAGATGACAACAATATTATATTCTTCGCTGAGAACCTGATCGACCAGCTTGATCCTCTTTTCGTCGCAATCGAACAGATAAATAGTTTTTTCCATAATAAACCCTCTTGCTTAAATTTTCACATAGGAAAAGAAACGACTCCCGTTTCCCGAAAAATTACTTAACAACCAATACGGGGCATTTCGCCTCCCGAACGACTTTTTCGGAGGTCGAGCCGAGGAGCATTTCCGACAAAAGTCCCTTCCCGGTCGATCCAAGGACAATGAGATCGATTCCCTCTTTTTCCGCAACCCTGAGAATTTCTTTAAAGGGGATGCCTTCGAGCAGACGCTCCTCGACTTCGAAGCCGAGAGCTTTGAGTTCTTTTACTATATTGCTTAGCCTTTCTGCGGCTCTCTTTTTTAACTTATTGTTGATTTCCACGACGATGCTATCGTAATTAAGAGAGCTGAAGCCCTCCATATCCGCCATCGTGTTCACCTCGCGGACATCGACACAATGGAGCGCGACAACTGTTTCCGTTCCGGCTTCCTTCAATTTCATAACAGTTTTCATCGCATGATTGGATTTTTCGGAGAAATCGGTCGGAAATAGTATTTTCGTGAACATGATACCTGCCTTTTACAAATTATTTTAGAAGAATGATTTCCTTTGTTATGGAGCGCCCGCCGGAAATAACCCTGACCAAATATATTCCATTCGGTATATTCTCATTTGGAGTATACCTAAATAGATTTAATTTGTCAAGGTATAAATCGTCTTGAAA
>DAOWNU010000266.1 GCA_030642425.1 bacterium
ATCGCAATGTCCCGGTCGCTCGGCGATACATTCAAAACCGACATCGAAATATCCGGCATTCTCGATTCGGACAATTTCGTGTTCGCGGTCTATGCCTGCGACAACGACATCGACGGCGGCTACATCGAAGACCGCTCCTGCTGCTGGTCGGACACGTTCAGCATCCACATCGTGCAGGGGCCGATAACGCAGATAATTTATCCCCTGCCGGAAGAGATTTCGACCAACGAAGATCAGCAGATCGCGATGCTCGTTACCGACACGGCGCAGGGCGTCGATGTTAGCAGCATAATCTTCGGTGTCGATGGCGTCGATCATGTCGTGGACGGCGTCGAACTAATTTTCCGCAACGACACGCTGTTCTTCAATCCACCGGCGGCGGAGTATTTTGGCGACGGTATATGGGTGGCGTGCAGCCTAAAACGGGCGCTCGACAACTGGGGCGATCCCGGGGCGCCGCTATATTGGCAGTTCTTTGTCGATTTGACTTCGCCGGTGGCGGACAACGAGATACCGCCGCAGAACGGGGTCGTTATCGATCTGGACGCAGAAATTCTCGTCGATCTGTGGGATGTCCTCCGCGAGGTCGATGAGGCGACTATCGAGATCACGATAAACGACACGGTAACGTTCGTCTGGGGCGATCCCGGCATGTATTATAATCCCGCCTCAGAGAAATTCAATTTCCGTCCGGAAGAGGCCGGTGTGGCATGGATTAACAACGACAGCGTCTGTGTCGATCTTGTCGCGGCGGATATCGTCCCGGATTACGGCCCGCAAAACATTATGGAGCCGTATCACTGGTGCTTCTTCCCCTCGGTAACGACCTGCAACTACGTGCCGAATCCTTTCACTCCCAACGGCGACGGCGTCAACGATATCGTTCTTTTCACCTATCCATATCAGGCGCTCGACCGCGGGATAATTAAGATATTCAACCTGAGCAACGAACTGGTTTATGAATCGCCGATGGGCGCGATCAGTTGGGACGGCACGGTTATCGACGGCGGGATAGGCGCGCCGGGGCTATATCTTTTCATGATCATTCACGAAGCGGAGACGGTCTGCAGCGGCTCGATACTGCTTCTGCGATAGCTTTGTTTGTAATTTCGGGCGACCGCATCCGCGGTCGCCCTTTTTTTATAGGCGCCCTTCAACTCCGCTCAGGGAACGCCTTCGACTCCGCTCGGGGAACGCCTTCGACAGAGCTCCGGGGAGCGGTAGAATGTTGGTCGTTGAGCGGAGCCGAAACGACCTTTTTGTGGATCGAAGCATCCCACCATAATAGGGACGGCGTCTCGCCGTCATTCCCCCGCTCGCCAATTTACCCCACTCTCGAAAACTCACTTTAGAATTAAGTATAATTTTGTTGCAACTTCACGAAACACAGGCTATTATTAAGTAGGTTTTGTGATTTCCGAAAAACGGAAAGGGAAACATGAGCGGAATACTTGGAATTGTGTGCGCACGCGGCGGCTCTCAAAGGCTGCCGGGAAAAAATACCAAAATAATCGGCGGCATCTCTCTGCTCGAAAGGGCGGTCGCGACACTGGTCGGATCCCGCGTGGACGATGTCGTTACCGCAGCCGATTTCGATCCCGGATTCGACCTTGCGAAATACGGGGCGCGTCACATACTCCGGCCGGGGAACATCTCCGGCGGCGAAGTGCCCCTTCAGGAGACTGTGAAATGGGTCTATAGCTCGCTCGGAAAGGAATACGATCACATCGTTTTCCTAATGCCCAACTGCCCCGCGATAACCTCTTCGGATATCGATTCGGCAATCGACATTCTGATCGACAGCAAGATGAACGTCGTGCGGTCGTTTAACCGCGAGGGGCACGAGAACGGCATTGTCGCCGTGCGAACGAAATACCTGCTCGATCATTTTATCGATGTCTATTGCGGCGGGATCGTCGCCGGGGGCGAAGAAATCCACTCCGAGCGGGACTATCTAAAAATCAAAAAAGAACTGGAGAGCTGAATGAAGTCGAAAGAAAATCCGTATGTTCGGTTTGTCGCCGAGATCGGCCAGAACCATCAGGGAGATATAAATATCGCAAAGAAGATGGTCGATGTCTTCGGAAGTTTCGGCATATTTGCTATAAAAACCGCGAAACGCGATATCGAAACGTCCCTCACCGACGAACAAAAAGGGCGTATCTATGATAATCCGAACAGCTTCGGGCACACATATTACGAGCATCGCTTGGCGCTCGAACTCTCGAACGACGAGTTCATCGAACTGAAAGAATACACCGAGAGCAAGGGGCTGGAATTTTTCAGCAGCTTCACCGACGTGAATTCGCTCGATTTTCTTGTCGAGATAGGCGTAAAACGCCTGAAAATCGCCTCCTCCCGCGTTACGGACTATCCGCTTTTATTCGCGGCAGCGGCCACAGGGCTGCCGGTGACGATCTCCACCGGGATGAGCACGATGGCGGATGTCGAGAAGATCGTTTCGATATTCGCGGACCGCGAAAAATGGCTGCTTCAGTGCACGAGCTGCTATCCCAACAGCGAATTGGACGTTAACCTCGATGTGATCGAGACATACAAAAACAAATTCGGCGAACGGATCGATCGATACGGTCTAAGCGGGCATCACGTCGGGCTTATCCCCGATATTATCGCGGCCTGCTGCTACGGCGCGACAGTTATCGAGCGGCACGTTACGCTCTCGCGCGCGATGAAGGGCACCGACCACGCGGCGTCGCTCGAACCCGCCGGTGTCGAGAGGATATTGCGATATATCGGTCAGGCGATTACCTCGAAAGGCTCCGGCGAGAAAAAGATACTGGATTGCGAACTGCCGTTCATTCAAAAACTGCGCGGAGATATTGGAAAATGAGAATTTGCTTCGACCTCGACAATACTATTTTCTCCACCGATGGCATGGACTACGAGCATTCGCGGCCTATCGAGCGGATGGTTGAACTGGTCAACATGCTTTTCGATTCCGGCCACGAGATAACGATATTCACCGCGCGCGGCTCCGGCAGCGGGATAGATTTCAGCGAATTAACGGAAAATCAACTTCACAGGGCGGGCCTGAAATACCATACAATATTATTCAAGAAGCCCCCTTACGATGTCGCGCTCGACGACAGATCGGTGAGATTTCGGGGACAATCGTCCGCCGAGATACTCGAAGAAATGGAAGATATAACGGGGCAAAAAATAGCTCGGCCAGATAATATTTGAATTGGATTTTTCCGATAGCGGCTTTTAATCCTCACAATTCAGTATCTTTTGAATAACTTCACTCATTCGCTCGAATGCTATCGCCCGGTGGCTGATGCTGTTCTTCTCCCCGGCTGATATCTCCGCAAGCGATCTGCCGTCGGGCAGGAGGAATACAGGGTCGTAACCGAAACCACCCGTCCCTTTTGGCTCGAAAGCAATTCGGCCATAGAACCGCCTCTCGCAAGTAATTTCTTTGCCATCGGACAGGACCAGCGCGGCAACACATATAAAATATGCGGTTCTTTTACTTTCAGGGCTCGATCTCGACGACGAACGATTGCAGATAGAGCTGACCGGGCGCCACTTTTTCACAAGCGAGCCGCAGATATACAGCGACAAGGCCGGAAACCGCAACGAGGCCTATGCCGGGCTGACCTATTTTCTCAAATAGGGGACGCGAACGCGATATATGGGGCGAACTGAAGGGATATTTAGACGGAGAAAAACGATTTTTAGGTGAAGGAATTGGATTCAGAGGATCTCAGAATGACATTTTGCTTCATAAAAACCCTATTCTGTCATCTAAAAATGGCATTCGTCCACCTC
>DAOWNU010000024.1 GCA_030642425.1 bacterium
GGCAAAAGAGCACAGGCCGAAGCTTATTATGACGGGCGCGAGCGCCTATCCGCGTTCCTGGGATTTTGAAAAATTCCGCGAGATTGCGGATTCGGTCGGCGCGGTTCTTGTCGCGGATATGGCCCATTTCGCAGGCCTGGTCGCGGTGGGATTGCACCCAAATCCTGTGCCATATTGCGATTATGTAACAACAACGACGCATAAAACACTTCGCGGCCCGCGCGGCGGAATGATCCTTACCACGCAGGAGAACGCCAAAAAGCTCGACAAGACGGTTATGCCCGGAATGCAGGGCGGCCCGCTGATGCACGTTATCGCGGCAAAGGCCGTCTGCTTCGGGGAGGCCTTGAAACCGGAGTTCAAAAATTACCAGCAACAGGTTATCGATAACGCTAAGGCGCTGGCGAAATCTATCGAAAAGGGCGGTCTCAGACTCGTTTCCGGCGGGACGGACAACCATCTTATGCTCGTCGATCTCCGGCCAAAAGGGATTACGGGAAAAGTGGTCGAGAAGGCTCTCGACAAAGCCGCTATAACGGTTAATAAAAACACGATCCCCTTCGACCCGGAAAAGCCGTTCGTGACGAGCGGAATTCGAATCGGCACGCCGGCTGTTACAACGCGCGGCATGGGTATCGCCGAGATGGAGGTTGTCGGCGACTTCATAAACGAGGCGATTGCCAATGTCGAGGACGATGTCAGGCTCGAAAAGATCAGGTTAAAAGTTGTCGAGCTTTGCGATAAATTCCCGATCTATCCGGAGCTATAAATAAAGTGGGTTGGCTTACTCCAACCATCGAGAAATGGGCCTTGCGCGGGACGAAAGGCTCGATATTCAGTTTCCCGGAGGAACTGAACAATATTGACAATACGATAATATTATGGCCATCGATTCCCGACGAAGCCGCTTTCCGAATGGCCTCGGAAATTAAAAAGGCGCTCGGCGAAAGGCTTAAGGCGGTTGTCGGCTACGGTGGATCGAACCCCATCGACGGGGTAAAATATATCGAACTGAGTGAGGAAAATGTAGGAATATTAGGCGTTCCCAAACGTTCAATTGTCGGGAAGATCGCGGGGTATAATGCCTCGATAGACCTTTCCCCGGAATTCGAATTGCGGCTGTCGATATTGCCGATAAAGGCGGAGATAAGGCTGCGAATAGGCAGAGACGCAACTCGCGCCGGAAAATTGTATAACATTATTTTCAAAGGCAATACGGGAACGGAGATACTCTCACTTATAGACGGTGAAACAAAACGGGTGAAATGAAAACAAGACAGGACAAAAGTAAATTGCCATCCCATTATTCCCTTTCGGTTATCGTTCCCGCTTTCAACGAAGTCGAGAATATGGAGCCGCTTGCTCTGGCTTTCGATAATTTCCTTTCGGAGCAGCGGTTCAGAGCCGAAGTAATCGTTGTCGATGACGGCTCTACGGATGGGACGGCGGAAAAGGTTCTCGAGCTTACCGGGAAATACAATTTTTTAAAGCTCGTCCGGCGAAATCAGAACGAGGGTAAAACCGCCGCTATAAAAAGCGGTTTCGCTGTCAGCAAAGGCAAACGTATCTGTATATTCGACGCCGATCTTCAGTATGATGTCGAAGATATCAAGCGGATGATGGACAAGCTGGACCGGGGTTTCGGAATAGTGTCCGGAATAAAAAAAGGAAAATATCAAAAGCCTCTGGTCAGCAAGATATACAATATCCTTACGAGCAGGCTTTTCGATGTCAAGGTTCAGGATATGAACTCCTTGAAGGTTATCCGCAGGGATGTTATGGCGGACCTCTTTTTAAGGAAGGACTGGCACCGGTTTATGGTCGTTCTGGCGGCGGAACGCGGCTACAAAATCGCCGAGATACCGGTTACACTGCGTCCGAGATTGCGGGGCAAATCGAAATATGGCGGTTTCGGAAGAGTTTTTATCGGCCTTACCGATCTCGTGGCAGTCTGGCTCGCCGAAAGGGTTTTTCGGAAACCTATGCTGATTTTCGGCAGCTTCGGATTTGTTACACTTGGGATCGGTCTATTGCTCGCGCTTTTTATTCTTGTTATGCGCATTGGGTGGATTTGGGGCTATCCGCCGCTTCAGACAATACTTCTACTTTTAATCTCATTAGCGGGCTTTTCCCTGACACTCGGCTTTCTTGTGGAAGCTATTGCGAACCTTCGGGATAGAATAGAATTCCTGATGTCGAAAGCGAACGTGGATGAGACATTAAAAATAGAAATTGCAAAACCGGCTGAAAAGAAGCCGGATATTGAAAAAACGAGAGTTAGACAATATGCCGGGAGAGACGACCGCAAAAGGGAATATAAACCTCGCGAAAAGGAGCGTTTCGACTCCTATAAACCCCGTGCACAAGAACCAAAACGACGCGAAGACCGTAAAGACACACCCGCTAAAAAAGATGTTACCGTCGTCGATAGACAGAAACCCGATATAGCAGTTGCCGTCGAAAAAGTGGAATCTTCGGAAAAGAAAAGTAGTGTTAAAGTTATGCCCTATTCTGAAAAACCTTCATGGGGGAAGCGCAAACGCAAGGGCAGGTCGAATGTAATCGATGGAAAGAGAGACGACGATACGCTTAAACGTATCGAAGAAAAGGCAAAAAATATGGCGGCGAAATATACATAGGCACTTCGACAGAGAAAGAAGGCGAATAAATATGATTAAAGAGAAAAAACGTGTTCTTGTAACCGGCGGCGCAGGATTTATTGGAAGTCACCTTTGCGAGGCGCTTATTGCAAGGGGGAATAGGGTAACTATTATCGACGACCTTTCCACGGGACGGGAGGAAAATATCGCGCCGCTGCTCGGAAGGCCCGATTTCTTCTTTTTCGAGAACACGATAATGAACAAGGGACTGATGGATCATCTTGTTAAAGAGACAGACGAGATATATCATCTCGCCGCTGTTGTAGGTGTGAAAAATATCGTGGACGATCCGGTGAGAACCCTGCACACGATAATAGTCGGCACCGATACGGTCCTCGAATTGGCTCACAAACACGGTAATAAAAGGCTGTTTATAACGAGCACTTCCGAAGTCTATGGCAAATCGCCGGATTGTCCCTATTCCGAGGAGGCCGATCGTGTTCTCGGTCCAACAACCCGCAGCCGCTGGAGTTACAGCTCGGCAAAAGCGGTGGACGAATATATGGCCCTCGCCTATTTTAATAAAACCGGGCTTCCGCTGGTGATTGGAAGGTTGTTCAATACGGTCGGCCCCAGACAGACCGGGCAATATGGCATGGTTCTTCCAAGATTTGTGAAGCAAGCCCTAAGCGGAGAGCCTATCACTGTTTACGGCGACGGCACACAAACCCGAACTTTCAGCTATGTGCACGATGTTATCGGGGCAATGATAAAACTCATGGACTATTCCCCCGCGATGGGCGAGATATTCAATATCGGCTCCGAGGAGGAGGTATCCATAACAGAACTTGCTGAAAAAGTTAAAAAGATCACCGGATCGTCGTCGGAAATTATCTTTGTTTCCTACGAGGTCGCTTACGGCGAAGGTTTTGAAGATATGCAGCGCCGCGTCCCGGATATTTCCAAAGTAAATAAAGCAATCGGGTTCAGGCCGGAGACCAGACTCGACGATATAATAAGGGCGGTTGCCGGCTGGATCGCCGAAACAGGAAGGGAATAAGTGAAACTCTCGGTTGTAATACCCGTCTATAACGAGAAATCGACGATTTCCGAGGTTATCCGAAAGGTTCGAGAAGTTCCAATCGAGAAGGAAATAATCGTTGTCGATGACGGTTCCACCGACGGCACGTCGGAGGTTCTCGATAATCATATCGAAGACCCAATAATTACGATTCACAAATCGATGATTAATTTTGGAAAAGGGGCCGCGGTCCGCATCGGTTTTGAATATGCAACGGGAGATGCTGTCATTATTCAGGATGCCGACCTCGAGCTGGACCCCAATGAATATCCGCAGTTGCTCCAGCCGATAATGGAGGGGAAGGCCGATGTCGTTTATGGAAGCCGCTTTCTCGAATTAAAACAAAAGGTCAGTCTAATAAATCTGCTGGCCAACAAATTTCTTGTTTCATTAACGAACTTGCTTTATCGAACAAAGCTTACCGATATGGAAACGGCCTATAAAGTTTTCCGAATCGATGTAATAAAGAGCCTAAATCTAAAAGCTCTTGGTTTTGAATTCGAACCGGAAGTTACGGCAAAAGTACTTCGGGCTGGATTTAAAATAATCGAAGTTCCAATTACATACCACCCACGAACAATTGACGAAGGAAAAAAGATCGGCTGGAAAGACGGCCTGTTGGCGATTTATTATCTTATTAAATATCGCTTTTCTATATAAAGCTCTTTATGTTAGAATTAGATAATGAATATAATCCTATTAACGTTAAAGCATGTGCTGTGCTTTCAGTGGATCTCGAAGACTATTATCATGCAAACTATCCAGGTTATGATTATACGAAACTCAAAACAAGAATTTCTCATCTTGTCGAACCAACTCTAAAACTACTTGATATTCTCGAAGAAACGGGCGCTAAAATTACTTTCTTCGTATTGGGTGAGGTTGCCCGGAAGTATCCTGATTTAGTAAGACGCATCTCCAATGCTGGACATGAGATTGCCTGCCACGGAAATAATCATAGACTGATAACAGAATTAGGTAAAGCTGAAACAATATCAGGAATAACAACATCTATATCGCTTCTTGAAGATATTACCGGTCAGAAAGTATTGGGATATAGAGCTCCAAATTTCTCTGCTCATCTTAATAGAACACACTGGCTTTTTGAAGAAATATATAAACTTGGCATTTTTTATGATTCGAGCCGTTTCCCCGCCAAAACTTATTATGGTGGCGAACCTTTTATGAATAATTACCCCCATATTATGCCTCTTAAATGTGGCGGTAAATTATGGGAAGTTCCTGTTTCCTCTTCAAATACTCCTTTAGTTAGGTTTGTATGGTCTGGCGGTTTTTATTGGAGAATATTGCCTCTTAGAATTATTGTAGCCAGGACCAATAGATTAATCGCTTCTGGACGCCCTGCAGTCCTCTATCTTCATCCAAAAGATATTGATGCTAAAAACCCGGATTTACCAATAGGAGCAATTTCAAATTGGATACATCAAGTTGGAACAAAAAAAGCCGAAGACAAACTAAGGGCAATGGTTCGTAAGATAAAGTTCTTGCCTATTATTGATATTCTTCCCCGGAAGACAGATGCCGAAAAAGAAAAAAAAGAAAATAATCGATTCAAAGCGGCGGCCAGTATCATTTAAACCCCCGCTCCGAGATATAATCGTTATTATTTTAGGTGGAATAATTCTTGCTATAGTTTTTAATCCATCCATGTTCACCGGCGGTGATAACGCGCAATATATAACCCTTGCGAAATCGATACTGAAAGGGGAATATAGAAACGTTGCATTTATTGGAAACCCAACTGAAATTGAGATTCCTCCCGGTTATCCCCTTTTAATTACACCGTTGATAGGCCTGTTCCCGGACACATTTATTCCGACGAAACTTTTATCATTTATATCGATGCTATTGGGTATATGGGTTTGTCTCAAACTTTTCGATAAACATAAAATCCCGAAAATTGCAGGGGCTATTATTGCATTAGCTTTTTTTCTGAATCCAGCCTTTAATGAATTTTCCCATTGGACACTTACAGAATCCCCTTATTTTGCTTTAAGTTTATTTGGATTATGGATATTCGATAAAAATTGGGAAACCGAAAATGTTTGGAAATTCACCATAACATGTGTCGTTCTTATCGTTACTATGTATATAAGGCCTGTTGCAGCACCTTTACTTCTCGGGGCTTTTGTTTTTTTACTATTAAAAAAACGTTTCGCTAAAGCGGCATTATTTATTTTCACGGGTGTTATAATATATGGACCTTGGTTAATAAGGAATATTTTGGTTAGAAAAGGTGATGAAGAGAGTTTTTATTTAATTAATTTCTTCGGAGGAAATGCAACCGGTAGTGCTAAGTCTGTCGGGTTATTTGAGAGATTCTTTGCAAATATGGGAAAATATATATTTCGTGAACTTCCCACAACATTCACTGCAGTGCAGGGAGAGACGGGGATTGTCCCGTCGATAGTTGGCCTTATAACCGTTTTGTTAATAGGTGTTGGGTTATATAGATTGATAATTAGAAAAAATAGTTTCATTCCCTATTATATTATTATTTATTCGAGTATGTTAATGCTATACAACCCACGTTTCGCGACATTTAGATATTTAGTGCAGCTTCTACCGCTTCTCATGATTGCTATATGGGAATGTCTTTCCATCGAAAAACCAATACGAATTAAACCATGGCGCAAACAAATTTTAATAATCTTCAGTATTATAATGTTAGTTATAGCATTCTTTAGGTATATTCCAGTTGCGAAAAACAACTTAATAATTCTACAGGAATACTCTCGTGGAAATAAATATGCCGGAGTGCAAAATCCCGGATGGTTGAGATTTATTGAAGCTTGTGATTGGATAAAGGAAAATACAGATGAAAATGCGGGGCTAATAAGCCGAAAACCTCGGATAAGTTTTATATTAAGTGATCGTCCCGGTAAAGTATACGTGTTTTCACAATCCCCAAGAACAGTGCTTGAAGATATCGATTCCTCGGGAGCGGAATATATTATTGTGGATAAACTTATCGCGACCACTCAGGCTTATTTAATCCCCACTATACAGGCCTATCCCGAAAGGTTCGCACTTGTTCACAAAACTCCCCCGCCCGAGACTTATGTATTCAAATTACTGCCGCCGGGAAGTGCGCCACAACAAACAAATCAACATACAGAACAAGAGAGTCAGGTCGAGGATAAAGGAGATTTATGAGCATCGAAACACTCCACATAGTTACTGCGTTCCCGAGGAGCGAAGATGAGGTTACTATAACCCCGTGGATGATCGAAACGCTGCGCTGCCTGAAGGATCGCGGTATCGGAGTAACCGTTCTATCGCCGTCATATAAGGGACTCGACGACCAGATACTATGGGGAATTCCTGTTAAACGATTCCGCTATTTCCCGAAACGGTGGGAAGACCTCACCCACGATGTTACTACACCGGTTCGTCTTCGACAAAACCCCTTGTATATTGCGCAGGCGGTATCCCTGGTGCTATGCAGCATCCCGGCAGCTAAGAAAGTCGCACGGGAGATCGAACCCGATATTATCCACGTCCACTGGCCATTCCCACTGGGAATTCCCGGATTGAAGGCCGCTGAGGTAGCCAATGCAAAACTGATTCTGAAATTCTATTCAGCAGAACTCGTTTTCCTCCGTAAGCGTGCAAAATTCCTCACCCGATTATTAAAAAAGCCCGTAGAGAGAGCCGACCTCGTTCTATCCATTTCGAGTTATGCCGGCGAACTTTTCAACAGTCTTTTCCCGGATAAAAAGGTTCATGTGATGCCGGCAGTGTACGCGGCTTCGGAACCGTCAGAAATCCCCGAATTCGTGAAAAAAGCAGATCCACTGGAAATACTGTTTGTCGGACGTTTCGTCGAACGAAAAGGATTGGATGTGCTTATCAGCGCATTCGACCGTGTTCGGAAGCAGTTGGACGCAAGGCTGGTAATTGTGGGTGGTGGGCCGCTCGAAACAGAACTACGCAAACAGGTTTCCATGCTCGGACTCGATGACATAGTCGAATTTGCAATTAAAATTCCGCAGGATGAATTAGATCGTCGATACAATAGAGCGAGCGTATTCGTGTTGCCGGCTATATACGACCGTTACGGCGACACGGAGGGTCTGGGGATGGTTCTTATCGAGGCGCTATCGAAAGGGACGCCGGTCATTGGAAGCCGCGCCGGCGGCATAATAGACATAGTCCGAGACGGCGAAACAGGTCTGGCTGTCGAACCGGGAGATCCCGAAGACCTCGCCGAAGCGATTATCAAATTACTCACCAATAAAGAGCTTGCCGAACAACTCGCCCGAAAAGGCGCGGACTATGTTAAAGAACATTTTTCCCGGGACGGCGTTACGGACAGGCTTGTTGGATTTTACCGGGAGCTCATGGGCAGTCAGGATCAATAAATGACTAAAAAGAATAAAGCTTGGCATTTAAAGCGTTCTTTCGTAACCAAAAGACGGAGATAGTATGAGCAAATCGAAGAATATTAGGCATAAATCGTCGGAGAGTCCCAAAAAGAAGGTGTTTTCGCAGGGACTTTTATGGGGCGTAGGAACTCCATTGGCGGTAATCGGGATTGTTTTCGGCTATTTCCTTTGGGACATCGCCTCCCCGGCTGCTGCGGCCTTAGCTTTTACCGCTGTCGCTCTCACCGGTGCGCCGATAATCATGGCCGCTTTCAAATCACGCCGCGATTGGGTCTTCATCGGGATTTTCGCATGGTTGACGATGTTCTTTTTTTCACGTTTCATTTTCGGCGGCGGGATGCTTTTCGGCACGGACACCATGGGTCTCGGGTATTTTGCGCATTGTTACTATCGCGATTTTATCCTCCAGTTCGGCAAGTATCCGTTGTGGGAACCACTCCTCCACGGCGGAATGCCGTTCCACTCCGGGATGCACGGCGATGTGCTTTACCCGACCCGCCTTCTGGAACTTGCCTTTCCCCTTCACTATATGCTCGGCTTTAAACTCATATTACATATATGGTTAGCCGGTTTCTTCATGTTTGGATTTCTAAGGCGGCTGAAGCTCTGTCGCGGGGCTTCGTTTTTCGGCGGATTCGCCTATATGTTCGGGCCGTTTTTCACGAGCTATATTTACGCCGGCCACGACGGCAAGATGTTCGTGATAACCCTTCTGCCGCTTACGTTTTGGGCTTTGGAAGCCGCTCTCGAAGACGGCAAGCTCTGGCGATACCTCCTTTTCGGCCTTTCCTATTCGCTGATGGTTTTCTCCGTGCATATGCAGATGGCGTATTTTGCCGCATGGGGCATTGGAGCCTATTTTGTTTTCAGGATCATCCGCAGACTGGTGAAAAAAGAGAGCGTCGGCAGTCTCCTGAAACACGTTCTTGCTTTCGTCCTGGCCATTGTGCTCGCATTGATGATAACATCGGTGCAAATCTATCCGCCGTTCAAATATCTCGGTAAATACTCGCAAAGGACGCAACGCACCGAGGAAATGGGTTACGCGTGGGCGACGAGCTGGTCGCTTCATCCCGAGGAGATCGGGTCGATAGTCGTGCCGGAGTTCGGCGGTATAAGTGTCGGTGGAAATAACACTTATTGGGGTCGTAATGCCTTTAAACTGAACTCGGATTACTTCGGGATCATCGTTCTACTATTGGCGCTCGGGGCAGTAATTCTCGTGCGAAAGCCGCGAATATGGTTCTTCTTCGGCGTCGGGACGTTCAGCACGATCTTCGCTCTCGGCGCGACGACGCCATTCTTCCGATTATTCTATACTATAATTCCACAGGTGAAAAAATTCCGCGGGCCGTCCATGCTCATATTCCTCGCGGCTTTCAGCGCAATTGTCCTCGCTTCGGAGATGATCGCCGCGCTTCAAGACGACGAAAAACGCACGTTTCTCCTCAAACGCGGTCTGATGATATATCTTATGGTCGTTGGGGGAATTCTTCTGCTCGAAGCGTTGATTCTAACCGGTGTCGGTAAAGGGATATTCGAGTTATACACGTCTATTTTCTATTCGGGCATCGAAGCCTCGAAACGCGCGGTGATGGAGGCCAATATCGAGAACGTCGTTCGTGGAACATGGTTGGCAGTTCTTGTAGTCGGCGTCGGTTTGGGCGCATATGCGATGGCTATGAAGAAAAAAATGTCCGCGGCGCTGGCCCTCGGAATCATGCTTTTGGCCACGAGTTTCGATTTGTGGAGGATTGGAACACCGTTCGTCGATATCGTCGATGTGAACAGGTATTTCGGCTCGTCGGGCGCAGTAACATTCCTTCAACAGGAATATGAGAAAAAGCCTTTCCGCACAATCGTTTTCCCGGGCGCGTTCCAGGATAGTTATCTGGCGCTCCACGGTTTAGAAGAAGTTGTCTTTGGAGTGGGCCACGGCAACCAACTCCGCACATTCGACGAATTCATCTGCCGCAGCGAACATTCTAAAAATCTCTTTACTCGCTCCGCTCTCGGTCTTCTGAACGCAGATTATCTTGCTATTCGGGGTCGCGAACTCGAATCTTTCCCGTTAATATATCAAGAGGGCAACCTGAAGATATACAAAAATCCGTTCAGTCTTCCTCGAGCGTTTCCGGTCTATAATTGGCAGAAAGTCGATTCTCCGGAAAGCGCAAGAGAAATCGTTTTCGCTCCAACGTTCAATCCTGGGGTGTTCGCTGTTATCGAGGGCGATCCGCCTTTCGAACCCGCTTTCGCTCCGGACAGCGCATTTGTCCCGCCGGCAGCGAGTATAATGCGCGGAGACCCAAGCGATTTCGAGGTGAAAGTCGATATGGCCTCGAACGGACTACTCGTCCTTTGCGACAACTGGTATCCCGAATGGCACGCTTACGATGGTGAAACGGAGGTCCCGATCTACCGGGCTTACGGCACTTTCCGGGCGGTTCCCCTGAAAGCGGGAACCCACACGGTGCACTTCCGCTTCGAAGGCGGGCTTGTAAAAAAATCGCTGTTAGTATCGCTCTTATCTCTTCTGGCGTGGGGATTGCTATTTGCCACGAGTGTTATTTTTAGCAGGAAGCGCAATGAATAAGATCAAGGGTTTCATAATAAGCGTCCGTCCGCACCAGTGGATAAAAAACCTGTTTTTATTCGCCGGGGTTGTGTTCTCGGGGCGCTTCTTCGATTTGCACGCGTTGGGGCGTTCTTTCGCCGGGTTTGCCGCGTTCTGCGCACTGGCCGCCGGCGTCTATCTTTTAAACGATGTCCGGGACATCGAGGCCGATAGAAAGCATCCGGTAAAA
>DAOWNU010000349.1 GCA_030642425.1 bacterium
GTCGCCGAGCAGGGCAACGAGCGCGGTTTCCGTCCCCGCGAAAAATCCCGCGCCAATAAAGCCGATAATAATTATGACAATCGAGATTATCATTCTACCCTTTTCACCGCGATCCGCTCGATTTTTCTGGCATCTCCGCCTATAACACGAAAGCAAAACCTTTCGCACTCTTTGGATTCACCCGAAAGGGGAACCTTGCCGAACATTTCCACAAGATAGCCACCGATAGTCGAATAGTGGTCGCTGCTCAGTTCGGCGCCGAATACCCCGTTGAATTCTTCGAGCGGCATATCGCCGGAGACGACGTAGGATTCGCCGATCCGGGAGAGGTGCGACGTGTCGAGCCGCGCCTTGCTCAGGGGGGCCGCGAAAATCGCCGCCAGAACTTTTTCGCGCTCGATTATTCCCAGAAAATCGCCATGCTCGTCCACCACAACGACATGGCGGTTGCGCTTGTGATAGAAATCCAGATATAGGGAGGCGAGAGTTTTATTCTGCGGAATAAAGACGGGGCGGCGTGCAACCTCCCGAACAGTGTCCGCGTCCCCGGCAAATACAAGCCGTTCCTTTTCGAGAATGTCGAGTGTATTATCCTGCCGGTTTTCGACAATTCCAAAGTCGATAGACATCTCCGCGAGACGTTCCAAAGCCTGCGCCGGAGTGGCGGCCGGGGAGACAATCGGCACCTTGACCCGCGGAATCATTATCTCCCTTGCGGATATGCTTTCGAGTGAGAGGAAATGCGAGAGCAGGTCTCTCGACCGACCCTCGATAGCCCCTTCGCGATGCGCCAGTTCCAGCGCGCTCGATAAATCCACTTCGCCGAGACGGGTATCGCCTTGCGCCTCCCTGCCGAGAACCAATGTCTGAATTCCCTGCAAGAGGATTCTCAAGGGGGCGGTTATAAATAGAACTATCCCGACGGGGCCGGAACCGAGCCTGGCCCAAAGTTCATTATGCTCCACAGCGAGCACCTTTGGCGTAATCTCGCCGAATATCAATATCAGCGCGGTCATAAAGACCACGGCGACTGCCACGCCGCCCGGGCCGAGTATTTTCAAAAAAATGCCGGTAATGAGTGTAGTCGCGGCAACATTGACGACCATATTCCCCACGAGTATCGCCACGAGCAGCCTCGACGGCCTTTTGAGAAGCGCGGCGACATTGCCGGCTCGCGGCAGGCCTTTGGCGGTCATGCGCCGGATATCGAAACGGGAAAGGCTGAAAAAGGCCGTCTCCGAACCGGAAAAGAAGGCGGACATTGCGAGCAGTATTGAAAGAAGCGCTATTTGAAGGAGTATTAACATGCTCGGTTTTTTACAAATTGTTAGAATTGGCAGCGTTATTTACAAACATCATCATCGAGTATTTCTACTTTTTTTGTGAAGTTCCTGTGATAAACATTAAAATCCAAAATCCTAATGGAGATTGCTGATTTTCACCGAAAAGTATTAGTAGAGTAAATATTAGTTAATCCAGTTCATTTAATCAATAAATCCAAATGTCAAAGCTCAAATATCAAATCAAATCCAAAGCTCAAATGTCAAAACCCACCCCACACTCAACCTGTCATTCCCGCGAAAGCGGGAATCCAGTAGGGTGGGGTGAAATTAGACATTCGTCATTAGACATTAGGGCTTCATTAGGATTTAGGGCTTCGAAATTAGGGGTTTTTTAGCTTTCCACTTTCTTAATTCAGTTTTTGAAATATTAAAAGTATCAACAACGCTTCGATATTTTACATATTATTTATCAAACCGGCAAAGGCTCGATTTTTATTTCCGGCAGGATTTTCTGGATTACATTAAGCCTGCCGCGCGCGGTTCCCTCTTCCATCGCGGTCGCGGTGCCGCAAGCGACCCCGAGTTTCACCGCGTCGATAAGCGATTGACCGTTATCGAGCGCGAAGACAATTCCGCCGATAAGGCTGTCGCCCGAACCCACCGTATTCTTGATTTCGACCTGCGGTGTAGTCGCCCGGAAACCGCCATCGGTCGTTACAACATAAATCCCTTCAGCGCCAGCGGATATAGCGACCACTTCAAGCTCTTCCTTAAGTAATTTCCTCGCCGCCGCAACCATGTCGGCCCTCGAGTCGAATTCGCGGCCCGTAAGCCTCTTCAGTTCGTGGATATTCGGCTTTATCATATACGGCGTCGCGACAAGGCCGCGCGACAGGGATTCGCCGTCGGCGTCGAGTATCACTTTCGCGCCAAGGCTCTCGAAAGCGAGTGTCAGTTGACGATAGATCCCCGTGGACAGGCCGGGCGGCACGCTTCCCGATATGACTGCGAATGTCGGCTTCGGTTTCAACATCCGCACCCTCGCCACAAGAATGGCCAGCTCCTCCGGACGGATATTCGGTCCGGAGGCGTTTATTTTAAGCTCACGCCCGTCACCCAAGGAATGAATAATAATATTTGTCCGCGTTTCGCCGCTTATCTTGACGAAATCGTGTGGAATTCCCTCATTAAAAAGCCTCCCCTCGAATTCGAGGCCGTCGAAACCACCGAGGAAACCCAGGGCGACAGAGTTCCCGCCCAGCGTGCCGATCATCCGGGAGACATCGACCCCTTTCCCACCGGGGAAACGTTCCTCTTTAGTTATTCTGCAAGTATCGTCGAAGGTAAAATCCTCCACCCAGATTGTTCTGTCCAGCGCGGGATTGAGTGTTACTGTGTATATCATTTTTTAGCCTTTGTAAGTGGTTCGCAAAATCTCTCATCCCCTTAGCCCTCTCTACCAAAAGGAGAGTGGAGTTCGCTAAAATCGAACTAAACGAGGGTCCTAAGCCCCGGCAAATGGGCTTCTTTCCTGCGCCGAATAGACCATCCTCACGAACATTTTTCTTAGTGTTACGACAACGAGATATACGGCTAGGGCCGCGAAAATCTGCGTGAATATCAGGAAATCGTAAAGCCCGTGCATAAAGGCGCTCAACAGAAATCCCTTGCCAATAATCGCGATTCGATTCTCCATGCTGAACCGGGCGTTTCCGATAGCGTATCCCCAAAGCGACGAAAACAGCATATGCCCTAAAGTTGCAAGCGGGGCACGGAAAAGAATTA
>DAOWNU010000166.1 GCA_030642425.1 bacterium
CGCATTCCACCGATATTATTATAATGGTATTAAATATATCCGACAACTACGGACACTCGTCTGGATCTGGCCCAACCTGGACCTTCCTGACCGATTTCGAGCCACCGACCGCGACCGCTTTCTATCCGGCGCCCATGACAATTTCTATCTACGACTCTATATCGGTGAGCCTGATCGATTTGCCCTCCGGTGTCGATCCGGCGAGCATCGTTTTCACCGCTGCCGGTTTCGGCGCCTTCGATCTGACGCATCCGTCGCTTTTCTTCGACGACCCCGTGCTGGCGTTCGATCCGGGGCTTGCGGGAGTTTCCTTCGGCGACGGCGATACCGCTTCTTTCTGCGTCCGCGCCCACGACAGCCCCGACGTCTGCGATCCGAATGAGATGCCGGACACGTGCTGGGAGTTTATTGTCGATGGCGGCGGGCCGATTACCTCGCTGATATCTCCACCGCCCGGAACGATAACCTCCTGTGCCGATCTCGGCGCTCGATTCACTATCTCCGACGCCTCCGGAATCGAAGGGGCCACGATTTCCATTCGAGCGAACGGCTCTTTGCTCGACATCACGAGCGCAGAAATAACATGGGCGGAACCCGATCTTTCCTACGATCCCGCTTCGCCCGGCGCTCACGGCGACACGATTCGCGTATCGGTAATCGAGGCGGACGACCTGACCGGCAATAGCATGACCGCCGCCGACACCGCCGGAACGTTCTATGTAATCGATATCGAGCCGCCGATATTATCCTCCCCGTTCCCCTCGGACGGCAGTATTGTTGCCGATTCGCTCCAGCCTATCTGGATTACAGCCGTCGATTTCCCGGCGGGAGTGGATACCGCTTCGACGCGGATTTCCGTGAACGGAACAATTTATACGACATTCCACCCCGCGCTTTTCTGGGACGGCGACGAGCTTAATTTCGATCCGACCGCGGCGGGTATCGCTTTTGCCGACGGCGACACGGTGGAGGTCTGCATCCTCGATCTCGAGGATATGCCGGATACCTGCGAATCTAACAGGATCGCGGCGCCGTTCTGCTGGAAGTTCTATGTCAGTCTCGCGGGGCCTCTGGCGAGACTCGGACCTCCGAGACCGCACGGATGGGTCGCTTGTGAAGCGGCGGATCAGGAGATCACGACGATCATTATCGACCCGGACGGAATTGTGGCCGATTCGATCCGCCTCGAGGTCGAGGGCGTCGAATACAATATCTCCGCCGTGGAGCTTTCATACGCCGATACTGTCCTGACATTTGTGCCGTCCACGGGCTGGGTCGAGGGCGATACTATCGACGTCGTTCTACTCTATGTCGAGGATTCGCTTGGGAACGGCCTCGGGGCGCCGCTGGTCTGGGATTTCTATGTCGATCTCGCGCCGCCCGTGCCCGGCGCGCCTTCGCCGCCCGATGGCGCCACCGTTGGGGCTTCGCCCGATATTTCGATTCCGATACTCGACATCGGATGCGGAGTCGATCCGGCGAGCATAGTATTGAGTGTCGATGGCGAGAATTACTCTCTCGGCGACGGACTCGAATGGACGGGGAGCGAGGCCGTGATACATTCGGACAGCCTTACCTCTGCGCCCTCTGGAACAGTCGAAGTCTGTATCGAGCTGGCGGACGATCTCCCCGATTACTGCGGGCCTAATAGCTTGACACCGCCCTATTGCTGGACAATTATCGTGGACATCTCCAATCCCGAAGCGCGGACGATTATGCCCGGTCCAGGTGACTGGATATCCTGCGAGGGCACCGAACAGCGGATCGAGCTGTATCTACACGATAACAACGGCATCGTTACCGACAGCATCACGATGCGAATCGACGGCGTCCTGTATTCCTATTCCGCCGGACACATGGCCTATGCGGATACAATCTTGATATTCACGCCGCCAACCCCCTGGGGCGACGGCGACACTATCCCGGTGGAACTTCTTCGCGCTCCGGACAGCCTCGGCAATCCGGTTCCGCCTTTGAGTTTCGAGTTCTATGTCGATCTCACACCTCCCGTTATCTGGGGAGTCGATCCCTCCGACGGCGGAACATCTTCGAGCCTTACGCCGGAGATAACCGCTCATATTACGGATTCTGGATGCGGTCTCGACACCGCCTCGATAATCGTGAGCGTCGATGGCACAGATTATATAATGGGCGTTTCGCCCGGACTTAGCTGGTCGGACGCGGACTCAGTTGTGAGATTGGATTGCCTGTTTGCGGGAATTTTCCTCGGCCCGGGGGACACGGTCGATGTCTGTATCGCCGCCGGAGATATGCCGGATTGGTGTCCGCCGAACGAAGATTCGCGGTGCTGGGATTTTATCGCGGACGAGGGCGGCCCTATGGTGGCGCTGCTTTACCCGGACAGCAACGCCTGCTCGGCCTGCTCGACACAGGGTTTTACCGCAATAATCTCCGACATTACTGGCGTGGACGTTTCCTCCATATTCTTCACCGTCAACGGTGTGCCCTATAACGTGGATTCAACAGGAGTTACATACGGTGCCTTCACGGGATACTTGAACTTCGTCCCCTCGGAAGATTGGGAGAACGGCGATATAATACATGTCGATTCGCTCCGGGCCGCCGATATCGACGGGAATTGGAGCGAACATTATCTGGAGTTCAATATCTATATCGATCTCGCGCCGCCTATTGTGTTCGGTTTCGACCCGCCTCCGGGGGGATTCAGTCCCACAACAACGCCGGAGATAACGTTCATTATCGCAGATTCGGGATGCGGTGTTAACCCATCGACCATAAGATTCACGGTGGAAGGCGCGGTTTTCACCCCCGATTCCGCCGGTATCTATTACGGTGGAGATACAATAATATTTTACACGGCCATGCACGATATCGACCTCGAGGACGGCGACACGGTGAATATCTGCGTGACCAATGCCGCCGATATGGCCGAACTGTGCACGCCCAATTTCATTCCGGAGGAGGTCTGCTGGTATTTTATTGTGAGCACCGCCGGGCCTATGGCCGATCCTATAACGCCCCTTCCCGGACAATGGGTCGCCTGTGACAGCGGGGAGCAGGAAATTCTGATCCTTCTCGCCGACCCTGACGGGATTATCGACACCACAATCGATCTCATTGTGAATGGCGTTTCGTATCTAATCGATTCGACGGAGCTAAGTTACGACTCAGGAATCGAACAGCTGCGCTTTGTTCCGGGCGAACCCTGGGCCGACGGCGACACTATCGAAATCACGCTTTATTCTGCGGAGGACTCTCTCGGACACGATCTCACCGTGCCTTTGTCCTACGAATTCTATATGGACCTCCTGCCCCCGGAGACAACATTTGTCCATCCGGTTGTGGGTCTTGCGCTGCATCCCGGGCCTGTGTGGGTATCGGTTAGAATAGAGGATATCGGCGCGGGGCTTATCGATTCGACTTTGGCAATCCAAATCGACGGCGTGTGGTATGGTATCGACGATATCGGAGTAACGTGGGACGGCGATTCGCTCGTTTTCGACGGCCTTTTGACCGGCGACACGCTTTTCGCCGCGGAGACTCTCGATGTGTGCGTCCGCGGCGACGACGCGACTGTCCTTTGCGGCCCAAACTCGATGATGACCTGCTGGGAATATATTGCGACCTCGAACGGCCCGGTTGCCGCGCCGATTTTCCCGGCCTTGGGCACCGTAATAAGCTGTATGGATTCGCTTGTTGTTTTCCACGTTGCCGACATCGACGGCGATGAAATCCGCCCTACAAGCTTCCAGGTGCTTATAAATGATACTTTATATGACGGCTGGCCGACGATCCATTATTACGACGAGAGCGATTCGACGTTATATATCAATCCCGGCACCGCGCCGCCGGCGCCCCCGGGCACGCGCGACCATGGCGACACGATCCGGGTCGAACTGATCGGCTGCGAGGATATTTATCATTCGCCACTGGCCTTGCCGATTTCTATCTGGTTCGTGCTGGACAGTATTGGGCCGCAGATTATCGACGGTTTCCCGCCATTCGGGGGATTGGTCTCTCCGGGCGCTCCCGATATGTGGTTCCTTGTCGAGGATTTCCCGGCGGGGATTCATCACGGTTTGGGCGAAATCGCGATTGGAGCTTACACTTATACTGTCGGCAGCGAGATAAGTTTCACCGGCGACACGCTGTTCTTACCGGCGTCCGTGTATTCGGCGGACACGACATTTTTCGACGGCGATTCTATTGTTCTGACGATCACGCTGTTCGACAGCGCGCAATATTGCGGCGAAAACGAATCTGTAATAACATGGTGGTTCACGGTCGGAGTTACTCCACCCGTGGCGACCAATCTCTCCCCTCCGGACGGCGCGATCACCTCCTGCCCGGGCGGGAATATTAGGATTCTTATCGAGGATGATGACGGCTTCGATTTCGATTTGACCGGTATTGTAATCGACGGCGTGCCCCATTCTGTTACACTCGATCCCGATCTTCACGTGGTCGGGAACACGATGATATACGATGCCGCCACGCCCTTTGCCCACGGCTCGACACACACTTACTATCCTTTCGCGCAGGATATTCACGGCACATCGCTCGAAACTGTGGATACATTCTCGTTCACGGTCGATCTTTTTCCCCCGGAGGGCGCGAATTACGATCCGCCGGTCGATGCGGAAATACTGGATTGGGAAGCGGCGATAAGCCTCGATTTTGCGGATACTCCCGCCGGCATGATGGACTCTGTTGTCCTGACTGTAACGACGCCGCGCTGGACACGCATTTTCGCCGCAGGAAGCACGGCCACAACCTGGGCCGGAGGGACATTTAGATTGGACGTTCCGGCCTATAACGGCGTCCCATGGGAACCGGCTCTCGACAACACACTGATATTCTGGCACGAACGCGAGGTAATTCAAGCCTCGATTTATGCCGGAGACCTTTCTTGCTGCTGCAGCTCCAACGATTCGCATTATGTTTGGGAATTCACTATTCTCGACGACGACACGCTCGGGCCGGAGATATCCACTATCGAGCCGGATACCGTTTATTCGGGCTTCGTTGCGGATGTTAGCGCGGTCGTGACCGATATTTCCGGCGTTTTCGACGATGCCACCGGCCCGGAAGGCCAGGGGATGTTCGTTATCTGGGACAGCGACGGCTCATTGTCGGATGGCAGCGAGACTGTTTCTCAGATGAGCCTCGATATGGGGGATACATTCGATTCGGACGTCTCTATCGGGCCGTTCAGTATGGGAGACACTCCCGTATTCTGTATTGCCGCCCACGATAACGATTTCGATTTCGAGGATACGCTCGACAGGGCGGTCTCTCTCAGCGATACGATATTCCCGGTTTTGATCGAGGGTTTCGGGCCTATCGCGTCGCTGCTCTATCCCTCCGACAGCGCATTTACTTCCTGCGACAGTGCGCCCGTGATTATCGGGCTTATCGACGGCG
>DAOWNU010000445.1 GCA_030642425.1 bacterium
CACAAAAGGGACATCGTTTTTTTTTGTTCTTCTCATGACACGAATATAACTCTTTATAACTTATTTGCAAGTAATTCATTAGGCCTCATTTGAGACCCACTTATTGCAACGCACCCGACAAAAGAAATAATAAAAAGGCGCAAGATAAGCGTCCACAACCTCGACCGGGCAAGTTTCGAGGCAAACCGTATCCCGGAAATGCTAAAGAAGGCTGCAGGAGTGTTATCGGCAAAACTCGATGAGGAAAATGGCGAGCTTTTTGTCGTATATGACCTTCTGGAAACCGATTACGCCCATATCGAGGAGGTTCTCGAAAAGATCGGGGTCGAGCCGGACGATACGCTCTGGCAACATCTGAAAGAGTCCTTTATTCGGTTCGCCGAGGAGAACGAGAAGGCCGCGCTATCGGCCCACGCCGATTTCGTGTCCTATTCGCCCATGGAGGATATGGACGAGATTTTCGACGAGTAGAAGCCGGATCGGGTCGATCTATTCGTTCATTTCCGCGATCTTCTGTTCGGCGAGACGTTGCATTTCGGCGGCGGCCTTCGCCGGGGCCATACTGCCGGAAAGCACCGCCTGATAGGGTGGCTTCATACCGTCCCAAACCGCGCGAAGCTCCGGCCTGACGGGCATTTGCCTGCCAACTTCCATCTGCATTGCCGAGGCGTTGACAAGCGGATCGTCGGTAACAATAGGATCCTTCCGCGCCGCAAGATCGCTCGGTATCGTCCCGAGGACTTTCGTATATGCAAGCTGGACTTCGGGCGAAGTTAGATACTCGAGCAGGGCGGCGACACCGGCCAATTTTGCCCCACCAACATTCTTATTGATGCTGTAGCCTTTCGGGGAAACCATAGGTGCCGGCCATTTGCCGGTTCCGGAGATCATCGGTATCCGTGCCAGACCGAAATTTATTCCGGCTTTCTTATATCCGCCCCAGCTCCACGGGCCGTTGATTATCATCCCGGCCTTGCCGTCCTTGAAAAGGGCGTCGGCGATATCGTAATCGAGTTCCGCGGGAACGATTTTGGCCGTATCGCGCAGGAAAACGAGGAAACTGAGCGCGCGAATAGTGGCCTCGGAATCGAGCGTTGGTTCTCCGGCCCCGTTCATAACCCAGCCGCCGAAACCGCTAAGCCACGGCACGAAGAAATACGGCTCGGTGAAATTCCACACGAGGCCGTAGCTGTCGGGGTTGCCGTCGCCGTTCTCGTCGATTGTCAGCGCTTTGCCGATCTCCACAAGCTCGTCGGTGTTTTGAGGGGGCGTAGGCACGAGGTCTTTATTATAGACAAGACAGAGGTGATTGCCGATCCTGTCCGCGACCGAATACAGCTTGCCCTCGAACCGGACAAGCCCTCTTTTGTCGAATCTGTCGAGGAATTCCGGCGTAAGAATGGTATCGAGGGAAGCGATTATCCCCATAACGGACAAAGGCCCGACCTGATCGGAAGGGCCGTAAATAAGCTCCGGCCCGCCGCCCGCTATCGCCGCAGTCTGGTATGTGCTCCGCAGCTCTTCCGTCTCTTTGTAGAGAGTGACAATTTTAATTCCGTGCTCCGCGCCCCAGGCGCTGCAGACCGAATCCAGCACGACCCGGCCCTCCGGCCCCATCTGATGCCAGATAGTTATCGTCTTATCCTTTTCCCCGGAACCGCCGCAACCGGCGATTATTAGGGCGGATACAACGGCCAACAAAATCAGCGATTTTTTCATGTTTTCCTTCCTTTATTGCAACACAATAAGATACACAATATATCCGACAACAAATCCCAATCCTTCGATTCTGGTCAGCTTCTTGTCGCTTTTCGCCAGAGGGAGAAACGCCATACACGCGGCGAGCATCATGGGCAGGCTAAAATTTCTCAATTCGGGTCCGAGAGGAATCGGGCGGATTATCGCCGCGACGCCAATAACCCCGAGGGAATTGAAAATATTGCTTCCGAGCGTATTTCCCACCGGCAACTCGCTCTGATTTTTAATCGAGGCGACAACGCCGATTGCCAATTCCGGCAGGGATGTGCCGAGAGCGATCAC
>DAOWNU010000179.1 GCA_030642425.1 bacterium
CCCGCGCCACCAACTCCGGCAGTACGTCGGCGGCGTTAGCGATCAGCCCGATGGAACGAGGCTCCTCCTTGGCCAGGGATTCCTCCACCATCGCCATCGCTTCTTCCAGATTGTCAACCACTACGTCCACGTAGGCGGTATCCAACCTCCGCTGGGCACGCCAGGGGTCCACTTCCACGATGAGCCCTACGCCCTCGTTCATCGTGATAGCCAGCGGCTGCGCGCCTCCCATCTCGCCCAACCCCGCGGTGAGGACGAACTTCCCTTTGAGGGTGCCACCAAAGTTCATGCGCGCCGCCTCGCCCAGCGTCTCGTAGGTTCCCTGAAGAATGCCCTGAGTTCCGATGTAGATCCAACTCCCGGCTGTCATCTGCCCATACATCATCAATCCCTGAGCCTCGAGTTTATCGAAGTACTCCTGTGTGGCCCAGTGAGGCACCAGGTTGGAGTTGGCCAACAGTACCCGAGGAGCATCGGGATGGGTCTTGAGTACTCCCACGGGCTTGCCAGACTGTACCAGCAGGGTCTCGTCGTTCTCCAATTCCTTCAATGTTCGAATGATCGCGTCGTAGCAGTCCCAGTTGCGCGCGGCCTTGCCCGTTCCGCCATAGACGATGAGCTTGTCGGGGTCCTCGGCGACCTCGGGATCGAGGTTGTTCATCAGCATCCGCATCGCGGCCTCCTGATGCCAGCCCTTGCAAGAAAGTTTGTCGCCCTTCGGCGCGTGAATGATGTGTTCCGGCATAATCTCTCCTTTATTATAGGTTCGTTTCTTCACAGGAGAAATTAGCGAGATAAAGGCGATTTTGCAAGGTATTTGAAAGATAGAAGAGATTTTTATTGGTGAGGTTTGGTCTTTTTCCCGCAATAATCGGCAATCTAAAAAATTATTTTCGACGTTTAAGTTTAATATTATCAAGTTTATTCTTAATAATCTTAAAATAAATATAAATTTATTTAAAAAAAAGCTTGACATATTTAAAATCATTCTTATGTTGAGTGCGTAGAACGAAAAAAAAGATTTTTAAAAAATTTTAAAAGGGAGAAAAAATGAAAATCGGAAAAATTCCAGGATGTCCAGCGTGCAAAAGCGAGGTGATCGTGACGGAATACACCTGCCCGAATTGCGGAATTACCGTAAAGGGCAAATTCCGGGCCGGGCCTTTCGTTGCGCTGAACGATGAACAGGTCGGTATCGTGGCGGCATTTCTGGCCTCGAGTGGAAACATCAAACAGATGGAATCCAGATTGGGCCTGAGCTATCCCACGGTCAAGCTGCGGCTGAAAGAAATCAACCGCACGCTCGGACTCGAGGAGGAAGTTGAAAAGGGAACCAAAATGATTTCGGACGTGATAAACCTGCTCGAAAGCGGGAATATCGACGTCGCAGAGGCAATTAAACAACTCGAAAAGGAGAAAAAATGAGCGAGGAAACTATGAGAATCCTGAAAATGCTCGAAGAGGGCAAGATCAACGCGGAGGAAGCTGAAAAACTAATCGCGGCGGTCTCCGGCAAAAACGGAAGAACGGGTTTCGTTGTCCCGCCAAGACCGCCGAAGGTCTCGAAGGAATTTATGGTGAAAATGGAGACGATGCCGGATCAGATCGGCAAAGCGGTCTCGGCGGCATTTGGGGCTTTCGGCGCGAGCAAAGGGAAAAAGATTTTTCCCGAAATCGAAGATTTCCGGATCGAAATCGTCAACGGAGATCTCGAAGTAGTTCCCGGAAAGGGCGAGCTGACTATGGACGGCCTAACATGGCCTTTCCGGAGCGAGATGAGAGGGAAAACACTGCACACCAATGCGGTCAACTCCGATGTCGTGCTCGAACTCCCGAAAAATATCGAAGGCTCGATATCGCTGGTCAGCGCGGATTTTTCGGCGAACGGAATCGACAATACGCTGAAAATTGAAACGGTGAGCGGCGATATCGACCTGACCGATTGCTCCGGAAATTGGAAAATCAAATCCGTCTCCGGGGATATCGAGGCCGAAAATATTTCGGGGATTTTTGGAATCAACGCGCGCAGCGGGGATGTCAGACTGTCTATCTCTGGAGAGGGCGAATTCGACATCGATACTTTCTCCGGCGATATCGAGATAGAAGTGCCAAAGGAGTTCGAGTTGATTCTGAAAACGAATTCCAGAAAGGGCGATGTGGAAGTCCCAAAAACGATTCCCGTGGGCGAAACCGGGGGTGAAAAACGCGGCAAGATTGTTATCGGGGCGAAAACCGTCAAGGGCGATATCGATATTGTCGAAAAAGAAACCGAAAATAACTAAACAATAAGGAGGAGAGAAATGACCGGGATCAAACCAAAGCGTAATGAAACCGATGTTGACAGGGCAAGCCGGAAAAAGCTCAGGCCGAACCGCTGGATAGAAATCAAGCGCAAAAGGCCGAGATTACTAACAACATAACGGAGGTGAAAAATGTGCCCCGATAAAAAGGTCGATAACGACCACACACCGGACGATAAGACGTTCGAAAATGAGAACGAGAACAAAAATCCAACCATGGGAAAGACCGTGATATACGGTATCAACAGGTTTTTCCTGATATAAAAAAAGGAGAAGATCGTGAACGAAGAGAAAATGAAGATTCTCAGCATGTTGGAGGACGGCAACATATCGGTGGAGGAGGCATCGCGCCTGCTCGACGCGCTCGGCGATATCGAAAAGGCCGCCGAGGACTCGAAGAAAAAGCCGAATCGCTGGTTGAGAATTAGGATTTCGGAGGACGGCAAGGAGAAGGTCAAGGTGAACCTGCCATTCAAACTGGTCCAGCTTTTCACAAAAATGCAGGGGCTTCTGCCCGCGGACGCCCGTGAGCAACTCGACGAGCACAATATCGACCTTGAATACATAGTCAAGGCGATAAAAGAGGGTGCGGAGGGCGAGATCGTTTCTGTCGAGGACGGCGGCGACGTGGTAAAGATATTTGTGGATTAGCCGTTTCTCCGATAGCGGTCGAAGGGCGCGTTTGTTCGCGCCCTTTTTTTTTGCTTGTGTCCTTTTACTATTTAAATATATTGTAATATGCGTTATGCTATAATTGTGTTCACGCGGAAAAAACTTGAAAAGAAACAAACTAATAAAGATACTTAATAAAAACGGAGCGTCCTTTCTTTATGAAGGAAGAAGGCACACGATATTCGCGCGTGGGAAATATAAAACGGAAGTGCCGAGACATAAAGAAATCGTCGATACTCTCGCGAGGAAAATATTGAAGGATTTGGGTATGAGGTAAAAATATGAAACTCAGAGCATTAGTAAAACAAGAAAACGGCTGGTGGATCGGTTGGCTCGTGGATATTCCGGGGGTCAATGCTCAGGAACGCACACGCGATAAACTTATCGAATCGCTGAAAATCGGTTTCGAGGATATGTTAAATACAGAGGTGGAATTACCCGGGGAATCCGAACTCGTGCCGATAGCTGTGGAATAACCGTTTCTCCGATAGCGGTCGAAGGGCGCGATTTTTCGCGTCCTTTTTTTTTGTTGCGTTTAACGGCTGTGAGCGTTAATATTTAAAGTCGAACGAATCTAATCCGAAGGAGAAATATGATCGACCTGAATATCGACAAGAAACAACTGGCGCGCACAGCGCAAAGATGCCGCGAGCGCGGGATTATCGCGCCGACATTCGCGCAGATGAAAAATCCGGAACTTGTTCCCGGCCGGATACGCGAAGAACTTGGGAAAATCGGCCTGTGGGATGTCCACCCGCGAAACCTGTTCCGTATCACGTGGAAAAACGAGCCTGTCGAGTCCGGCGGTGGCTACGGCGGAGTCAACTATATGACACTTCCGCCCGAGCTGACCGGAGTGAAAGCGAAAATCGTGGCGTTGGTCGGAAAATGGTTTCCAACCGGCGCACACAAGGTCGGCGCGACCTACGGCTGTCTTGCGCCGAGACTTATCACCGGACAGTTCGATCCGACTTCGCAAAAAGCGGTCTGGCCCTCGACCGGAAACTACTGCCGCGGCGGCGCGTATGTCGCAAATCTGCTGGCGTGCGAGTCTATTGCTATCCTGCCGGAAGAGATGTCGCGGGAACGGTTCGAGTGGCTCGAAAAGGTCGCGGGCGAGGTGATCGCCACGCCGGGATGCGAATCCAATGTCAAAGAGATTTTCGACAAATGCTGGGAGCTTCGCAAAACGCGCGACGATGTCGTGATATTCAACCAGTTCGACGAGTTCGGCAATCACCTTTGGCACTACGAGGTTACCGGCCACGCGATGGAGGAGGTTCTCGCGAACATAATGAGCGAACGCGACAGTTTTGCCGGGATCGTGCTGACTTCCGGCTCGGCGGGCACTCTCGGCAGCGGGGATTATCTAAAGGAAAAATTCCCGACATTGAAAATAGCCGTGGGCGAGGCGCTCCAGTGTCCGACATTGCTCTTGAACGGCTTCGGCGGCCACCGGATCGAAGGCATCGGCGACAAGCACGTCCCGTGGATACACAATGTGAAGAACACCGATATGGTTATCGCAATCGACGACGAGCAATCCGCCAGATTGATGCGCCTGTTCAACGAGCCTGCCGGAATGGAAAGGCTTGTATCGGTCGGCGTGCCGGACGACATTGTCAAAAAACTCGATCTGCTCGGAATTTCCTCTATCGCCAATATGCTGGCCTCGATAAAGTTCGCAAAGTATTACGAATTGACAGAAAACGACATCGTTTTCACGGTTTTCACGGATTCGATGGAGCTATATCGTTCGCGGCTTCGAGAGGCCGGAGAAGCATTTGGCGAATATTCCGAAATCGACGCCGCGGTGGATATCGACCTTCTGATGAATATCACCTGCGAGAACACGCTGGAACTAAATTATTACGGCCGCAAACGCATCCACAACCTGAAATATTACACATGGATAGAGCAGCAGGGGAAAGAGCTTGCCGAACTCAACGCCCAGTGGTATGACCGCGAATACTGGGCGCGGATACACGAGCTTGTCCCGAAAATCGACGAGTTGATAGAGGAATTTAACGGGATGGTTGCGGAATAGGAATTATCGGGAGAAATTTTAGTGAATCATTAGCCCGCTCGACAATCGAGTCGGACAGATAAGGGCAGCGAATTCTATCACGGTTGCACATTACGCTAAAATGATC
>DAOWNU010000293.1 GCA_030642425.1 bacterium
CGCTCATCAGCACACCCCCCGCCATCGAAAAGAGATTTTTCCTTCGACCCTTATTGGCGATTTTTTTTACAAAACCCACGTTTCCCTCAGCAAATTTTAGGATAACGTTGCCGACAAAACCGTCCATAACAACGATATCCGCAACACCGTGCAGGACGTCCTTGCCCTCGACATTCCCGATAAAATTCAGGTCGGAATTTTTTAGAAGCTCGTGGGCCGCTTTCACGAGGACATTGCCCTTCGCCGGCTCCTCGCCGATAGAAAGCAGCGCCACCGTCGGCTTTTCTCTGTCCAGAACCTCGATAGCGTAAACCGTCGCCATCTCCGCGAATGAAAGCAGATGCTCGGGGCGGCAATCGACATTGGCGCCGATATCCAGCACGATACTCGGCAGTCTTTCGAGAGTGGGAAACAGCGTCATAAGCCCCGGACGCTCGATCCCGTCTATCCTGCCCATCCTGACAACGGAAGATGTCACCACCGCGCCCGTGTTGCCCATGCTCACAAAACCCTGAACTTCGCCCGACTCATACAGATCGAGACATTTCATTATGCTGCAGTTCGGTCTTCGCAAAACGAGCGTGGCCTTTTCGTCCATGCCGAAAGCGTCTTCCGCGTGGACTATCTCCACCTCTTCGGGCAAAGAAGTCTTTCCCAGCGCGGTTTCGAGTTCGTCTTTTTTTCCGACAAGTTTAATATGCAGGTTTGGCTGGTCGGCGACAGCGAGCATCGCGCCCTCGATAGTCGCTTCGGGGCCGCGGTCTCCGCCCATAGCGTCCAGAGCGATAACCGCGGGTTTGCCCCGGTCTTTCGCCTCTTTATCCCAGCGGTGCGCCAGTTTTTTTGTGTAATATATCCAGCGTCCCAAAACTATCTCCCGGTTTACAGAGCCATCCTATCAACTCTCCACCTGGATAGCGGCGCGCCCGGAATAGTAACCGCAGCTTTTGCAAGCCTTGTGCGGAAGTTTGGGCGCTTTGCAATTCGGGCACTCGACTATTTTCGGCGCTATAGCCTTGTAGTGCGTTCGTCTTTTGCCCTTGCGGGTTTTGCTTCCCCTGTGTTTTTGTAGAGCCATTTTAACCTCTCTTATTTATCGATTTTGTTTTTCAACTTCTTTAAAACTTGCCATTTATCGTCTATTGGTTTCTCCGTTTTATTTTGATATTCGATTCCCCCACAATTATCGTCGCAAAGTGGAAATTGAGGCAGTTCGAGAATTATCTCCTCACGAATCCTTTCTGCAAGTTCGATCACTCCCCTGTCTCTATCGAGCCAAGCGAAATCCTCATCCATAAAATCCGAAAAAGAATTTCCCCCCTTTTGAGCCTTGACAAACAGCTCTATTTCAGAATCGAAGGGGCAATCGAATTCTTTCGTGCATCGCGCGCAAACCATTCGGATTGTTGTCCGCACTCTCAACCGCAAAGATACTTCGAGACCGAATTTTCGAGAAGCGACCTCGACAGTTATCGGCTCGATAAACTCCATTCCGGCTAAAATAAGGTCGAGACCCTCGGGCGAGGCTGTGAGCGTGAATCGATCTTTACCGTCACGCAACTCTGCAATTGCTATCCTCATCCCGAACATAGTTACAAATTATAATACTGTCATTGGTGTATGTCAAGCCATTTTTGCAAGTAGTCGGGGACTGACGACCGGGAAGACACGCAGGCCCTCCCCTACTCGTCGAGACGCGATAATTCTTCTTCGGCAAGAAGCATATCGAGAACTTTGGCGGGCGTTTCGATATTATCGTCCCCGAATGAGCCGATGCGGGAATACCTGATGCGCGCGTCGCTATCGACAATGAAAAATTGAGGTATTACACTCATTTTAAGGAACGCCTGAAAAGGCTCTTTTTGACCGCTGCAAAACTCCCAATTATCGAATGGGAATGGCCTTTTTGTGAAATACTCTTTGGGATAATTTGTTATGGCGAGCCATCTGATTGGCTTTTCCTTATATCTCCCGGCGAGTTCGGAAAGAAGGGGGATTTCTTCGACACAGGGCTTGCATCCCGGCCCCCAGAAATCCAATACGACTATTTCACCGTGACCGATAATCGTCGAATCGCCATTGTCGCTAACAACAATTATTCTTCTTGCCGTGTCGCATTTTGAAGCGGCTTCGACAAAAAGCCTCTTCAAGTATGACTTCTCATCGCCGTCGGGGGCAAGTGTTGAAAGAACCGGTTCCACCTCAGAAATCGAACCATGGGCAACGGCATAGAGTGCGTATTCACGAGCTTTTACGGAATTATTCGCATTCAAGGCACAATCCGCGGCAAGGGCGGCATATTCACCACGCGCCCCCGTGTCATCGTTGACTTTATAAGCCTTTTCGGCATGTTCGAGAGCTTCGGACGTGCTGCCCCTATTTACACAATCGAGCGAAACAATTTTGTGCATATTCGCGTGAATTTCACCGGCAAAAGTCGCAAATCTATCGATTTCACCTTCATCACAATATTCGATATACTTAAGAGCCGCTTCTGCGGCGAGCGCCGTATCCAATAGATTATCCATCCGGTATCGCGCGAGAAGTTCATATGCTTCCGGGATATTTTTTATCCTTTCCGCTAAAATAACCTCGGCAGTTTCGTCCGGCTTTCCCTTATTTGAATCGTCATATATTGCTCTCTCGATATAAGTTTTGCCCAATCCGCTTTCGGGATATTTCACAGCTATTTCCTTAAAAAGCGCGTTTATCTCTTCGGTTATGTTGTCGTAAGCGGCGTAATAAATAGTAGTCATAATGCTCGCCGCCCAATCGGGATTATCCGCTTTTTCCATATAACGCCCGAGCATCGCAATTGCCGAATCCATTTCGCCGAGATAAGCGTATCCTGCGGCAAGTGCGGCGTAACACTCGCTGTATTGTTCAGATTTCCGGGCGATTTCCGCCATATCGGACACGACTTCATCTATCGACCCGCTCCAAATCATCCGCTGCCAACGACTGGAATAGGCCATTAAATGGTCGGGATTATCCTCCAATTCGTTCTTAAAAAGGTTTTCCAAAGAATCCGCTTCGGTTGAATCGCACGGGCGTGTTCCGTTGACAAACCATGCCCTTGTTCCGCGAACCGGCTTGCCATTTTCATCGAAGAGCATGAACATATCGGTCGGCATATCGCCGGAAAAGCACGTCCCAAAGCCCTCGACATTGACAAAAAGCCCGACGGCGTCTTCGGGAAGGACATAATCCGCTTTCAAGATATCGTCCTCGATTGTGGTTTTTGGATGTGTCGATAAAAACTCGCCGAAATTCCTATTGACAGAAACCTTAATTCGTCCGTCCCCCGGCTTTTCTATTCGATAATAGATTGTTATTTTCTCTCCGGGTGATGGATGTCCTTTTTCTGCCGCGACAGAGAATTTCCCCGGCTCGATTTTTGGCGTTTTATCGCATGCAAGGAATACGATAATAAAGCTAATTGCGAATAATGCGAATTCGAGATATGTTTTCATTTTCAATCTCATTTATAATACTGTCATTGGTGTATGTCAAGCCATTTTTGAAATGAAAAAGGGGCGACCAATTGTCGCCCCTCTATCTGTCATTCCGGGCTTGA
>DAOWNU010000400.1 GCA_030642425.1 bacterium
ACCACAGAGGACACAGAGGGTAGAATGGGGCGACAGATGGTTGCCCCTTTTTTATTTATTTCGACAAGCACCCTTCGGCTCCGCTCAGGGAGCGGCTAAATATCGGTCGTTGAGCGGAGCCGAAACGACCTTTTTGGCGAGCGAAACAACCCAACATAACAGGCGCGGCGTCCCGCCGTGCATTCTAAGTCGAGCAAGACGCTCGACCTATTAGGGGGATGAAAATCCCACCATAATAGACGCGGCGTCCCGCCGTGCATTTCGCCTTCGGCAGGCTCAGGGAACGCCTTCGACAAGACACTCACGCTTTTTGTTGAATCGACTCTCCGGCCTTTTTTTCTCCTTGACTAATCGGCTTTCGGACTTATCTTCACGCCTTGAAATAATTTTCACTATCGAAAGATCGGAGAATGACATGAACGAAAATATCAAAGTGCTCCTGGTTTCCGCCGAGGCATACCCATTCGCAAAAGTAGGTGGACTGGCGGACGTCGCCGGAAGTCTCCCAAAACCGCTCAAACAAAGGAATATCGATATTCGGGTGATGATCCCCCTTTACGATAAGATCGACCGGAAAAAATTCGGAATCGAGTATTCCGGTGTCGATTTCAACGTTCAAATGGGCGACCGGGAAGTCGCCGGAAAGCTCTGGTGCGGCAAATTCCCGGACGACGATATCCCGGCCTATTTTATCGAGTGCGCCGAATACTTTGGCCGCGCGGGGATATACACCGATCCCGAAACCGGAACGGCCTATCCCGACGACGGCGAGCGCTTCGTTTTTTTCAGCAAGGCCGTTATCGAGGCGGTTCACGGCCTCGGCTGGACTCCCGACGTTTTCCACTGCAACGACTACCAGACCGGCATAATCCCGGCGCTCGTCGATATTAAATATCCCGAAAACAAAATCGGCTTTCTATACAGCATCCACAATCTGGCCTATCAGGGACGTTTCGAGCCGGAAATACTGGAGTTGATAGGCCTCGGGCGCGACAGGTTTTACCCCATGGGCGAGTTCGAGTTCTTCGGTCGGGTCAATTTTATGAAGATTGGGATTCTTTTTTCGGGAATTGTTAATACGGTTTCGCCCACCTACGCGGAAGAGATACAATCGACGGAGGAATACGGCTACGGCCTCGAGGGCGTGCTGAGATCGATAAATGACAGGCTTTACGGCGTTATCAACGGTATCGACACGACGGTCTGGAACCCCGGAATCGACAAGCATATCCCGGCAAATTTCACGCGCGAAAACTTTTCGGGCAAGCGCGTCTGCAAGCTCGGGCTGCTCGAAGAAGTCGGCCTTCCGAAAGAACCCGACGTTCCGCTTATCGCGATGATAACCAGACTCGCCGACCAGAAGGGCTTCGATATTCTCCTTCCCATAATGGAGGATATTCTCAAAGAGCGGGTCATGTTTGTTCTGCTGGGCACCGGCAAGAAAGAATACGAGGCGGCTTTCAAGGATTTGGCGGCGAAATATCCCGGCAAACTGGCCGCCGTCATCGATTTCAAAGGCCCGCTGGCCCACCGGATAGAGGCGGGCGCGGATATGTTCCTCATGCCCAGCCGCTACGAGCCTTGCGGTTTGAATCAGATGTATTCCATGGCCTACGGCACGGTGCCGGTCGTGAGAAAAACGGGCGGCCTTGCGGACACGGTTGAACCGGCGGATATTGCGGGAAAATCCGGCACGGGCTTCGTTTTTGAAGAATACAAAAGCGGCGCTCTACTCGACGTGGTCAGGGCGGCAATCGGGGCTTATAGCGATAAGAACGGCTGGAAAGAACTCGCGCTTCGTGGCATGGCAAAAGACCTGTCGTGGGGGCCTTCGGCGGAAAAATACATCGAGCTTTACCGTCAGACACTCGCTTTGAAACGATAGAGCAAGTAGCTGGATTTGTTTAGAAACGGCTTTTTTCAAGGTCAGGTTTTTTATGAAAGGGATAATTCTCGCGGGCGGATTCGGCACAAGGCTAAGGCCGCTCACATTCTCACTGCCAAAACCGATGGTGCCCATTCTCGGGCGCCCGATGATGGAACATGTCGTTTCTTCGCTGCGGAAAGCGGGGATAACCGACTGTGTTAGCCTGCTCTATTACGAGCCGGAGGCTATCAGCGAACATTTCGGCGACGGCTCCCGTTTCGGAATTTCGATGGATTATGTCCATTCCAGAAGCGACTGGGGCACGGCGGGCGCGGTGAAAAATGCGGCCGGGCACGTGGACGACACGGTGCTGGTCATCTCCGGCGACGTGCTCACCGATTTCGATCTCTCCGGGGCGATAGATTTCCACAAGAAAAAAGGCGCGGCCGTAACGATAGTGCTGACCCGTGTCGAAAGGCCGCTGGCTTACGGCATCGTGATAATTGACCCGAAAACGGGCAAAATAGAGCGATTTCTCGAAAAACCCGCATGGGGACAGGTGTTCTCGGACACGGTCAACACGGGAATTTACATTATCGAGCCGCACGTGCTGGAGTATATTCCAGAGGGCGAAGAATTCGATTTCTCAAAAAATCTCTTTCCGCTTCTGATGGCGCGCGAAAAACCGCTGTTCGGTTACATCGCGGAGGGTTACTGGCGCGACGTCGGCAATCTGCGGGAATATCGCCGCGCGAATGAGGACGCGCTCGGGGGG
>DAOWNU010000264.1 GCA_030642425.1 bacterium
GTGGAGAGAATGTCAAATGCCAAAATCCAAATGCCAAATGAAGCTCAAAGCCCAAATGCCCAAATGACAGAAGAATAAAGTAAAAGGTAATAGGTAATAGGTAAAATTGCCCCACCACACAATCCACTGGATTCCGGGTCAAGCCCGGAATGACAATATGGAGATTGCGCGGGTTTTGACATTTGAGCTTCGACATTAGGGTTTTTCTTATAGAGTTTTCCTTTTTTGAATTCAATTTTGGAAATATGAAACAAGCGCGAACAACGTTTTGATATCTTGCATTCTTAATTGCACCAGAATCCTATTTCTTTTTCAGAACGACCCATGTGTCCGCGACCGAAACCTGCAGCCGCCGGTATTCCTGATAGAAAGGATACATTTCGGGGGGAAAAGAAAGCCGGGAGCGGCTGTAATCGTCCGAGAAAACGAGCACGCCTTTACTTTCCTCGAAATCCGCCGAATAACCGATTGAATCCGCGTAGCTCGACACGTTGTCGGGCAGATGATAGAGCTTATAGCCGCGCGGCAGTTCGATCTCTATCCGGTGAGTTCCTTTATAAGGGGAGTCGAACCATATCGGCCATTCGCGCGACGGCATCCCCGTGCCCCATGACGAATAACGTATATCCGGCAATTTGAACGCGAGTATCTCCTCGCCCGCGGTTATCGCATAATCCTCCACGGCGAACCGCAGAATCATTTCGGGCGTTGCGCTAAGGTCGCGGATATTCAGAAGCTCCCAATCGTTCAGGACGGCGTTGGGGTGAATCTCGCCGATCCTCTCCTCCATCGCCCTGCCGATCTCTTCCTCCGAGACCTGTTTATAGGCGCGAATCTCCTCCTGACGGCTGCCTGAATATTCCACACGCAATTCGCCCTCGATAGAGCCGTCGGCGCTCAGGGATATGGTTATGTTGGAACTTTCGCCCTCGTCGTCGAGTTCCGGCTTCGGCAGTATCGCTATTTCCGCTTTATTTCCCGAAAAAATCACAACTTTTTCGCCCATTATATCTGTCGAAGTGGCCCCCATAGGAAGATATTCGTTCGAGAGATCGACCCAAAATATTTTGTCGTCGATTTGCATCCGAACAACGGGCATCAGGACGGAAAAAAGCGACGGGATTTTTTTATCGAAATGCGTCCGGTGGTTCGACGCGAAGGCCATTTTAACATCGAGTTTCGCGTGTTTTGCGAGGACATAGAAAAGGAAAGCCCTGTCGAGGTCGTTCCCGAATTGGTTTTCCAGTATTGCGGAAAATGGCTTGGGCTTGAAACTGTATGTGAACGCCGGCACATCGATATACCGAACCTCCTCCACGACCCATTTGTAGATAGCCGCGGCCCTGTCTGTTTTTGTCCGGGCCTCGCCGGTGAGTTTTTCGGAAAAATCCAACGCCGCACCGGGATCGTCGTCCGCGGCCTGAACGGCCTTTTCGAATTCGGCGGCGATCCCGTCCCAATCCGGCCCGACACTTATCAGAACAGTCGGGGCATAGACCGCCCCGGGCGGCATATAGGATTCCGGGATAACGGGTGGAATATTGTCGATAGACCAGATATATGTCGTGAATTTTTCGCCCGCTTCGATTTTTGCGGTCGGCCATTCGCGCGGCCAGTTGACCTCGCCGGCGTGGATTTTTACGCCGTTTTCCACATTCAGGACGACATCCCTGTGCAGCACCGGGGCCTCCTCGCGGAAAATTATCGGCAAATAAAAAGGTTTTACGAGAAAAGGTTTTACGAGGGAAGGTTTTACGAGAGCGGATTTTTTTTCGCGAACAACCTTTTCTGCCACATCGACAACGCTGCCGACACTCATCTCGCCGAGAGCATATTTGAGAATTGCGAGCCGGTCGTATTCCGGGATATAGGCATTAACCGGGCCGCGCTCCACAGCGGAGTCGTCCAGATGAAGAACCTGTCCAGAGGGCGAAACGCTTCGCGCGTGGATAATATCGGCCCGTTCGATGTCGGGAAAATAATAGATATTATTGAGCGCGACCTCGTCTTTGCTGCCCTCGGAATAGACCTGACTTATGGTGCGGTGCGTCCATTCGACAGCCCCGTCGGCCCTTGCATCTATTTCCCAAAAATCGCGGAGAACAATGTGGCTCGAACCGGAATAGTCCTTCGGGTCGGGGATGTTATCGAGGACTTCCAGCAGGATTTCGTCGTCGATATCCTCGCGAGCGCTCCACCAATCGCCGGGGCGCTTCTTGCCGAGTTCGATACGAACAACCTGATCGCGGTCGAACTTTTCCCGTCCGCCGGGCGTGTCGAAATCGACTTTCTCGTCACTAATTTCGATCAGCTTTCCCCTGATCTCTTCGCCGTCTTTCGTGTAGAGCACGTCCCTTGTGGAAATATTCTGTGCCGTTAGCGTGAGTGAAAGGGCGATTAAAATGAACGGAATCGTTCTTCTCATTCTTCAATTTCTCCCGGGTTATCGAGTTCATAGAGCATCGCTTCGGCGAGTTTCACAGTGGGCGCGAATTTTTCCGGAACCTCGTCGGACTCGACTATTCCGACGAGCAATTCCCTTCCGGCGGCCTCGTTGCCGATAGTAAAATACAATCTGGCAAGCTCGAGTTTATACTCGATGTTCTCTTTATCCTGTTTTACCGCCTGTCGCAGATAGTAGCCGGAACTGTCTATCGACGCGGAACCGAGTCCCCTGGGCTTTCTCTCGATAAGCGATCTCGGGCTTACCCAGCGGTGCCACAAGCCCATAAGAAATAAGGCGTCGGCGCATTCGTCGTCATCCTTAAGAACAAGGTTCAGTTCCTCATTAACCCTTCGCGCGACCCGGACATCGTCCCAGTTGGGCTTAAACAGCGCAAGATAGCCCAGCGCGCGGGCGTATTCGAGATGAGCCTCGATTATGCTCGACTCCGCCACTATCGCCCGGTTCAGATAATTTACTCCTATTTCGAGGCTGTCGTGGCGGCCATTGCCGTTGATACTCAATCCAACTTTGGTAAGCGCGGCGCCGACCCGCCAGAGAATCTCCGGATCGTCCGGATTATCTTTTTCAGCGCCCCGGAATTCTTGAAGCGCTTCGGAGTAATCCCCGCGCTGCATGAGATGATCGCCCATTCTGGTTGGATTGGCTTTTGCAAAAACAAGCGAAAAGGCGAAAATTAGAAAAAATATCGATAACCTGAAACGCATATATCTCCCTTACGGATAGCGGATTTTCAATCTCGAAGTATAATATATCCGGCTTGCGGCCACTATAACGAAAAGAACGAGAACGAACGGGAACACGAGAAAACACACCCAGAGATTCATAAGGAGAACGGCGATCTTGTTCGCGGTCACGTATCTTCTTCCGCCCTTTATCGCGGCAAAAATATAGAAGGGTGCGGAAAACAGCCCGGTGAGAAAAATCGCCGGTTCTTTCAAAAAGATTGAACCGACGCTTGCGAGGACAATAAGCGCAAAAGCAATAATCGCGGCCATTCTTTCCCCGTGGACTACGGCCAAAGTAGATTTCCCCGCGATCCGGTCGCCCTCGATATCCGGGATAGTTGTTGCAATATATACGCCGCCGTAGGCTATTGCATACGGGAGCATCCTTAAGAGCATTTCCCATCGCGGGGCGATAATAGAAGTCCACCCTATAATATAGATCAGCGCGCCGTGCCCTGTGGCGTTGAGGATAATGGACAGCCACGGCCGGTCTTCCCAGCAGAATTTCGGATGAGAATAGACAAAGCCAAAAAAGACGCCAACCGCCGTGAATATCAGGGTTAAGTAGCCAAACAGGAATGCCATAACCAACGCGGCGATATCGCA
>DAOWNU010000224.1 GCA_030642425.1 bacterium
CGCCGTCGAGGGTGTTCAAGGGAATTCACATGGCGGGACACATGGGCGCCAGAAAAATTACCAAAACCGGGAACACAGTAATACGGATCGACCCGAAAGAAAATCTGATCCTGGTGAAAGGCGCGGCGCCCGGTCCGCGTAACGGCTATATCGTGATCAGGAAGAGGTAACCGAGATGCCAAAGGGAATATTATTGGATCGTGCAGGGAAGAGAATCGGCGAAACCGACCTTCCGGAAGCCGCGTTCGGGATCGAGCCTAACAGCTCCGTTGTCCACCAATATCTCGAATATTATCGGGCCAATCAAAGGCAAGGCACACACAAGGTCAAAGGCCGCGCGGAGGTTTCCGGCGGCGGCAGAAAGCCCTGGAGACAAAAGGGCACAGGCCGCGCCAGAGTCGGGTCGATACGCTCGCCGATATGGCGGCACGGCGGCGTGACTTTCGGGCCTACACCGAGAGACTATCGCAAAAAGATGCCGAAAAAGATGCGCAGGCTCGCGCTCGCTTCGATATTGTCAACGAGGGCGAAGGATAATGAAGTTTATGTTTTCGAGGATATCGATGCCACCAGCAACCGGACGGCAAATCTAAAATCCGTCTTGAACGAGGCCGGAGTGCTCGGTAAAAAGCTGCTTCTCGTAACTACAATGCCCGAACTGGCGCTCGTGCAGGCGGGAGATAATCTTCCCGGTGTTTGTGTTACATTTGTCGGAGAGCTTAACACATATCAGATTCTTTCAGCGGACAGCCTTATTGTAACGAAAGGCGCTCTGCCGAGAATTCAGGAGTTGTGTCAATTATGAGAGACCCGAGAAAAGTAATACTTCGCCCGCTCCTGACCGAGAAGATAAACGACTCGGTGGAAAAGGAAAATACTTATTCTTTCAAAGTGGCCAAGAACGCCACCAAGATGGAGATACGCACCAGTATCGAGGAGCTTTTCAAGGTGCACGTTCTGGATGTCCGCACCGCCAACTACCTCGGCAAGCCGAAAATACGCGGTCGCCAAACCGGCAGAAAATCATCGTGGAAAAAGGCCATGATCAAGCTCGCGAAGGGCGACTCGATCAGCATTTTCGAAGGATTATAAATATAGCTTTCGGAGTTTATTATGGGTATAAAAAGATACCGCCCGACAACGCCTTCACTGAGAACCAGAGTTATTCTCTCCTATGAGGAGCTTACTCCCGGCGTGAAACCGGAGAAGTCTCTTCTCAAAAAGGCGAAGAGGATCAGCGGAAGAAACAATCATGGCAGGATTACCGTCCGCCGCCGCGGCGGTGGGAACAAACGCCGCCTGCGCATTATCGATTTCAAACGCGACAAGCACGATATCGCGGCGAGGGTCAAGTCTATCGAATACGACCCGAATCGCTCGGCTTTTATCGCCCTGCTTGCCTATGCCGACGGCGAAAAACGATACATTCTCGCCCCGATCGGCGTCAAGGTTGACGATATGCTTATGAGCGGGCCAAATTCCGAGATAAGGCCGGGAAACGCACTGCCGATGGGCAATATCCCCGTTGGAACGCGTGTTCATAATATCGAGTATAAACCGGGGAAAGGCGCACAGGTGGTTCGCTCTGCGGGCACGGTCGCGCAGATAATCGGGCGGGAGGAAAAGCACGTCCTGATAAGGCTGCCTTCCGGGGAGATTCGTCAGTTCCCGCGCGTTTGCTACGCAACGATCGGTCAGGTCGGTAATCTGGATCATAACAACACGGTTTTCGGCAAGGCCGGCGCGCGCCGCTGGATCGGAAAGCGCCCTAAAGTTCGCGGAGTTGTTATGAATCCGGTCGATCATCCACACGGCGGCGGCGAGGGCAAACAGAAAGGCTATAAACAGCCCGTTACCCCATGGGGTCAGCCCTGTAAAGGTTATAAAACGAGAAAGAAACATAAGAGTTCTGATAAATTCATCGTCAAACGTCGAAAGAAGTAATAATGTCGAGATCTCTGAAAAAAGGACCCTATATCGACGAAAAGCTGCTGGCCAAGATCGAGTCTATGAACGATCGCGGCGATAAGAAGGTTATTAAAACCTGGTCGCGCCGCTGCACTATCTCGCCGGAATTCGTCGGGCACACGATAGCGATCCACAACGGCCACAAGTTCATTCCGGTTTATATCTCCGAGAACATGGTGGGCCACAAGCTCGGCGAGTTCTCACACACACGGCTTTTCCGGGGGCATGGCGGCAAAAAGGCCAAGATTGCAAAGAAAGTATAAGAAGGGAATATTATGATAGCTAAAGCACAGGCAAAATTCCTTCGCATTTCGCCATACAAAATGAGGCTTGTGGCGGATCTCATTCGCGGAAAGAGCGCCGACTACGCCATGCAGATGCTCCCCTTTTTGAACAAACGCGGGGCGAAGTTTATTGAAAAGGCGCTGAAGAGCGCAATTGCAAACGCACTTAATAATGAAGACACACCGGTGCACGAGGACGAACTTTTTATATCTAAAATCGAGATCAACGGCGGCCCGACCATGGCGAGATTCAAGGCCGGAGCACAGGGAAGAGTGAAACCTTTCAAACACCGGACGAGTCACGTAATCATCGAACTCGATCGCATTTAACGGAGGACAATTTGGGACAGAAAACCCATCCAATCGGCCTGAGATTAGGCATCATTAGAACCTGGAGTTCAAACTGGTTTGCCCGGAAAGGTAAATATCGTGAGAATCTTCTGGAGGATATAAAACTGCGCGTATTTATCCGAAAAGAACTTTCCGATGCGGACGTCTCGACTATCGAAATACTTCGCAGCCCGAAAAAGGTTACGATAAATGTCTATACCGCCCGCCCCGGCGTGGTTATCGGTCAGGGCGGCCAGCGCGTGGAAGAATTCAAAAAGAAACTGGAAACTTTCACAGAAAAGGGCGTCCAGCTTAACGTTCTCGAAATCCGCAGGCCGGAACTCGACGCCACGCTCGTTGCGAGGGGTATCGCGACCCAGATCGAGGGCAGAATTTCTTACAGGCGCGCCATGAAACGGGCTATCCAGTCCGCCATGAGAATGGGCGCGCAGGGTATCAAAGTTAAATGCGGCGGAAGACTCAACGGCGCGGAGATCGCGCGGACGGAAGAGCACAAGGACGGGCGCATCCCCCTGCATACGCTTCGCGCGGATATCGATTTTGCGATGGCCACAGCCCATACGACCGCCGGTTGTGTCGGCGTAAAGGTCTGGATTTTCAACAAAGAAATGCTTGGCGGCATGCAAGAATACTGGAAACGCACATTCGACGAGGAAAAAAGGCTGAAACAGCAGCAGAACCGTCCCAGAACACAGCAGCGCGACCGGAAACCGAGGCGCAAGCCTTCCAGACGCACAAAAAGGGAATCTTAGTTCCGATAGGAGTTCACTATGTTAATGCCCAAACGCACAAAATTCAGAAAACCCCATCGCGGCAAGAACAGGGGCATGGCACATCGCGGAAGCCAGCTCGCTTTCGGCGATTTCGGCATGAAAGCACTGGAAAATCACTGGATAACATCCAACCAGATCGAGGCAGCGCGTATCGCGATGACACGCTATATGAAACGCACGGGTCGCGTGTGGATCAATATATTCCCGCACAAAGCGGTTACGAAGAAGGCCGCGGAAACGCGTATGGGAAAGGGCAAAGGCGCACCCGACCATTGGGTCGCGGTAGTTAGGCGCGGTCGCATCTTGTTCGAGGCTTCGGGAGTATCCGAGGAAGTCGCCAAGAGGGCCTTTCAACTCGCCGCACGCAAACTGCCCCTTAAAGTTCGTTTTGTCACGAGAGACCGCAAGCTCGGAGGGACGTTATGAGTTCTACAAAAACCTGGCGACTTAGAGAAATGAGCAAAGACGAGTTGACACAGCGTCACAGGGAGCTTATGGAGGAGCATTTTAACCTTCGTATGCAGATGGCGGTCTCGACTCCCTCGAATCCGAAAAGGATACGTGAGATCCGTCGTGAATTAGCTCGAATCAAAACAATCCTGCACGAAGATAAAATCGGCATCAGAAAAATCGGTGTTTCAAACCTTTAGAAATAACCACTGTAAAGGAGGGCTTAAATGTCCGTAGAAACCAGAGTTAAAGAAATTATCGTTGAGAAGCTCGGCGTTAGCAGCAATCAGGTTACCGATCAGGCGCATTTTGTCGACGATCTCGGCGCAGACAGCCTCGATCAGGTCGAACTCGTTATGGCCTTCGAGGAGGAATTCGGGATCGATATACCGGATACCGACGCCGAAGAAATTGCGAGTGTCGGGTCGGCGATAGGCTACATCGAG
>DAOWNU010000312.1 GCA_030642425.1 bacterium
AAGAAGTGAACTTTGTATTTTCGGTATTGCTTTCACATTGACCTCCATCTTAGATTTATTGTGAAGACAATATAAATAATATGAAACCATTTATCAAGACAAAAATCAGCAATCTCAACATGGGAATTGCGCGGGTTTCGATATGAATTATTCTCTCCAGTAGTTTTACTTTCCTAATAAATACCTTAAAATAAAGTCGAATAAGTTATTGCTCTGCAACACGATACTTTAATATTTCCCTGCTCTTAAAAAAAAAGAAAAGGGGTTGAAAATATCTTTTAAATCTCTATAATCTATTCGCCAAGGAGCTTCCGATCGGGAGCGGCGGTAGCTCCGCAAGATTGAAAACCGGAACGACGAAAATGGGGACAGGAATACAAAATTGGTTGTTTGCCTAAAGATCGGGTGAAACCAATTCCGTCCGGAAGGAAAAGATCATGCGAACGCCGCTAAAGGCTATCTATATAATTATATCCCTGTTTATCTTTTTGGGCACGTTGTTTGCCCAGCCTACGCTTGTATTCGACGTTTTTGAATCCGGCGGCAACGAGGGCGACGATATTATCGCCCCCGGCTTTTATAAGCTTTCTTCCTGTGTGGGACAGCCCACTCCGGTGAGTGTCGGCCCGATGACTTCAGCCAATAATCACCTGTATCCGGGGTTCAGGAAAGTCGATCTCGACCTGCGTTATCCCTTTAATTGGTTCACATATATTGTCGGTTATTCTTCCGACACAAGTTTTTCGCTCCGATGGGCCGGAATCGACACGACTATCGAGGACGGCTTCGGCTGGGGCGTCTGGAACTACGATATCCGATATCGTGTCGGCGCAGGCGGCTGGAATGATTGGCTGACCGGAACAACCGATACTTCGGCGGTCTTTGGGCCGGAGTTGCCCGTGGACGTTACACCGGGGGAAACCTACCATTTCCAACTCCGCGCCACAGACCTCGCGACAAACCAATCGCCATGGAGCGATAATGACTCGACCATAGTCGATTATTCGATAGAATTCTGTATTCATACGGTAGCGCCCGGCGAGGCGACGGGGCCGGCGAATTATGCGACGCTCGAATATTATTCCGAAGACGGAATCCCTATTACTATAGATATATGGGAGGGAGCCTGCGCTCAGGTCTGGTGCGTCCCGAATTCGGAGGCCGCGATTACGGGCCAGACATCGGGCTCGGACGCCGAAGAACGCTGGATCGTAAATGAGGCGACCGACGAAACGTTCTGGGCAATCGACGGTTCGACCGGGCATTTCGATATCCCATATTGGCATCAACTGAGGCCCGTAATTCATCTCGTGGGCACGGATATCGACCACACGGTGGAGACGCTCAACCATTATCTGTTTGGCGGGGCGTATTACGAAACCGGCCTTTACGACAACTGGAGCGAATGGACCGACTACGGCTCGATGCTCGAATTTATCGACTCGACAACCGGAGACCCAATTCGATTTGCCGAGGACGAGGATTCGGTTCGTTTCCACGATATTTCGGGCTTTTTCACGGATACGATACATTATACTAATGTTGGGCACACAATAACGGTGCGGACGAATTTCGGAAATTCTATCAGCGCGGACGGTGACTGGTTCGTCAGCCCGTATAACACGAACTGGTTTAACGCTTCCACGCACGATATCGGAGTCCGCGACACTGTGTTTATTCATCCGGGCGAGATATGGGCATTCGACGAATGGGAGGACAGCCCGACGGCGGACACCTCCCGCAACGTTACAATTATGTCCGACACGGTTTTCACCGCAAATTTCTTCAACCAATATCGAGTTAGGGTGGACAACCCCGACGGCTACGGTATCCCGACACCGGAGGTGGGCACTTACTGGTTCGATATCGGGGACACCGCGACCGGCTCGATAGACACCGCGGGCGTGCCCGGCCATATTCTTGTGGGATATTACGGCACAGGCTCGGCCCTCTCCGGCGGCGGCAATGAATTCTGGTTCGAGGTCTATGATTCGTCCACAATAACATGGCGCTGGACTATCGACACGGGCGATCTCTGCACGCTGATGGTCTTCAGCCGCTTTGGGCATCCGCATCCGATAGGCGAGTATATCGTTCCGAGGGGAACGCATATTTTCTGTAGCGTCGAGGACAGCACGTTCGAAGAGGGCGATTGGCATCATTGCACCGGCTGGCTCGGAGATGGAACGGTTATCCCGGCGATAGGATACGATAACATACTCGAATTAGACATTATGGCCAGCGGCTGGCTTGTCTGGCAGTGGGACGGCGCGTGGGATTTGCCGCTGTTAATTGAATCTTCACCCGCCGTGCACGGCCCGCCGAATCCGTCCGTCGGAACGCACTGGATTGCGATACACACGTTTGTCGAGGCCTTTGTCGAAAATAATCCCGACGGCCTTTGGTGGTGTATCGGCAACGAAAGCTGGGGCAGCATGCACAGTTCCAGCGCGGACAGCGTCTATTTCGATCTCGACGAGCCTACCGGAATAGACTGGCAGTGGATGTGGTGGGACGGCCCGCTCGATACGCTTTGGATATTCAGCCGCTTCGGGAATCCGTTCCCGACGAGGGGAAGGCATTTCTATCCGGCGGATACGGTAGATGTCACCGCTTGGGTAACCACGCCCGACGGCGAGCACTATTGCAGCGGTTGGACTGGCGCGGGAAGCGTCCCGCCCGCGGGAGATACAAATTGGGTCGGTTTCCGTCTCGACGAGTTCAGCACGCTCACCTGGGATTGGGACGACAGCATCCTTTTCCCGTTCAGCGTGATGAGCGAGGGCGACCGCGGCGAGCCGGTTCCCACGATAGGCGTTCACTGGTTCGATCCGGGAACACATGTCGATGCCTGGGTGCACAGCCCGGACGGAGGTTTCTACTGTATTGGATATTTAGGTTTCGGCAGCCTGCCGCCATTCGGCTACGAGGACAGCACCGGATTCGATATCACGACTGCGACGGGTGTCGAATGGCTCTGGGACGACCATGTATTCTCGCTTGCCGTGAACGCTCCGGCCTATACCGACCCGATCCCGCCGAGGGGAATAACCTGGCATCCGGTTGGAAGATATATCGTGGCGAGTGTCGAGGACAGCGTTTTCGGCGGCCCGGGTGTCCGTCATTCCAATCAGGGCTGGACAGGAACCGGCCCCGTGCCGGTCGCGGGCGACAGCAATATTGTCGGATTCGATATGACTTACAGCGGAGCAATCTACTGGTTATTCAAAGATGAATATTACCTTTCATTATATTACGACGGCCTTCCGTTGAGTATTACGCCCGAAACGCTTGGAGTCGAGGGCTGGTATGTTCGCGGGGATTCCGCGGTCCTTATTACCGATACGAT
>DAOWNU010000019.1 GCA_030642425.1 bacterium
GCACGTTCGCGCCGCAGCCTTCGGCGTTGTCCATGGCGCCGAGTGTTATTTCCACGAACGTGCAGTGAACGAGGTCTATTCCGATATCGCCGAGATCGATGTCTATCGTGTCGCCGGAGATCTCGAGTGCAACATGTCCCGGCTCCAAAATCCTTTCACCGTCGTAAAAATCTATAACTATCGAGGTCGAGTCGGGGTTAAGACCGGAACCGGCATCCTCGATGAGCAGGACGATATGGTCTTCGGGCGTGTGAAAAACCGCGTCGCCGGGATAAAGCGGCGTAACAGCGGGCGGGGCGGTATCCACAATAAAATTCCAGGACAGCGGCGCGACAGGAAATCCCCCGAAAGTCGAGGCCGAAACGACGATCGGTATAGTGTCGCCATCCGTAACGCTGCCAGGGAATTCGAATATTAAATACGGCGTCTCGAAAGATAGATACGAGGATAAGATGTCGTATGTTCCGCCGGCGAAATCGAGGACGATGCTCGCGGGGTCTATCCCACTTCCGGGGGCGCTGAATCTAACCCGGACCGTCGGGCTTTCGCAGGAAATGAAGTCTCCCGGCTCCGGCTCGACAATAATCGCGAGCGGTTCGGTGAAATCCGTGTAGAAATCCACGCAGACCGGTTCCGCGATATTGGGGCCGCACGTCCCGTCAACTTCGTCCGCGATCCCCTCCAGACAGACGTGCCAGTTCTCCGGGCCGATAGGCGCATAGCCCTCTTCGATAGGTCTTATCGTGGCGAGTCCGGCGGTCAAATCGGCGGGGATTGTCTCCGCGGAGCCGTTAATCCGCCAGACAAGCTCCGTTTCGTCGATCCCGTTCGGATCGGACAGCGCAACCCGGACCGCGAATTCCTCGTCGTGGATCGTGTCTCCGGGCATAGGCTCTATCAACACCGCGTCCGGCGGCTCGTTATCGAGATATATTGTCCATTCGCCGGCGCCCTCGAGTGGACAACCGTCTTCGTCCGAGAGCGTGCGCAGGCTAATTCGAATCTCGCCGTCGCCAGCCTCCGCAGAGGGCAAAAGGCATTTTAATATAGGCTCTGTGAATTCCATGCGCGCGGGATCGGGAAAAAACATAAATTCGTCGCCGATATCGATTCGAATCGAACTCTCGTCGATGCCGTCGAGGTCGAAAAGGCGCATAATGACTTCGAGAGTGTCGCAGGCATAGGTCTCCCCCGGCGCGGGCGAAATAAGCTCCGCCACCGGCCCGACGCCGTCGATGCCGTGAATATAAACGCACCAATCGACCTCGAAAGTATCCGTGCCCGTGCCATAGACGGACACTGTCGAGCAAAGGGTCGTATCGCGCTCGAAAAGCGTATCCGGGATAGACAATTGCCAGGCCACAGCCCCCGTGCCTCCGGGCGGCAGAACGTCCGGGTCTATCTCGATAATCGGTTCGCCCGAAACAAGCTCGAACGCATCGGGCATCGATATTTCCACGGTTATTCCGCCTATCGTGCTGCCCGTGGCGTTGGAAACGAGGAGATTCACCGGAAAAGGATTGGGGGTTCGGAACTCGCAAGATTCCACAATAAGCTCGTCGGGCGCCGAGAGGGATAGGTTTAGATCGCCAATCGCTATTACGGCATTGCCCATACCATAATAGGTGGCCATTCTCCTGCTCTCGCCAGGCGCGAGATAGCGTGCGTCCCAGCGGAAAAGCACGGCGGAATCCGAATATGGATCGCCAGTCAGAAGATAGTCCCATTCGACATCGTGAAGCTGCCAGAAATCGCCGAAAACAACCCTGTCCGGCGGTGCGGCGCTTCCACCTATCAAAACACCGCCGCCGATAAGGCTGTCCGGCGGCTGCCACGGCGAGGATTCGAAGGCCTGCCAATACGACGGGATATTCGGGGCAACGAACTCCCGCTCGACCGAGAAATAGCCGTATTCCGTGGAGATCGGCGCGTAATCGTTATCCCCGATCATCGTGTCGAGGAAAAGAAAAACGCCGACCCGCCTGTGAGTCGTGGTCGTATTGACCGCGGTGTATTCGATAAGAACAGTCGGGTTATCGCCCCAGTATGTCGGCGTGAGCCGCTGGGTGAACTCGATCCCATCGACCATATAGCGTGAAACCACGCTCCCGGAGCGTAATGTGGGATGAATAAGAACGGTGGCCGGTTCCGGGTGCACTCCACCGTCTTCGAGATATGTTCCCCGAATCGTGTCGTTCACGAAGAAATGCGCGTGCGATGTCGCGCCCTCGTTTGGGTAGCCGAAAAGCAGAGATTTACCCCCGGACGTCCCTATCGTGAACCTGCCGTCGATATCGTTGACCGCGACCCTTATCTCACCGCTCGACAGAAGCATCCTCGACCCGCCCGATGGCGGATATAGCGCGATTTTTCGTGCGGCCGTTTGTGCCAGCCCGTTAAAGGGCACAAGTATGGCGAGAAGGATCAAGGCCGCTCCTATTTCAATGGAACGTTTCATATTTCACCTCCGGAAGCAATCTTTATAGCTCCCGTGTTGTTCGGCGATTCCCCACTATCTTGCCAGAACAACCGTGCCGGAGCAGATCACCCCCCCTCCTTCTTTTTCGACCACATACGTGTAGACCCCCGGACGGCACGCTCCACCATTGAAGTCGTATCCGTCCCATATATAACTGTGACCGAGGCCCGGCCCGATTTCTATCATCAGGCGGCCCCGCATATCATAGACTTTAACAATTGAATTGAAATCTATCCTGCCCGGATAGTCGAATATCACGATGTCGTTGAAACCGTCCGGAGGCGGAGGAGGCGTAAAGGGCTGCGGGCTGGCATGACATCTCGTTATCGGTTTTATATATTTAATGCACATATAATCGTCGAGCGCGTTAGGTGGACAGATCGTCGCGTAGTCCTCCGCATATAAATACAGGAACAGCGAATCGCCGCGCGTCAATGTTAATCCCGTGGCGTAGGCCAGATCCATCGTGATTATTCCGATACTATCATCGAAGACGTATGTCAACGCCGCCTCGAAATTAATATCATATTCGTGATGACTCGTGTCGCCGTTGTCGTTTATCTGGACAACCGTGAGAATAATGCTGAACGAATCGACGCCCGCCAGGCTGTCAACAATATAGAATTCGACGATCCCAAAATCCTCGATATCCTGATTTGTGTCCGCCGGATCGAAACACCATGCGAGCGGCGGTGTGAAATCGGCGTAGAAGAGCCAGCATGTGTCGTTCGCGTGGTTGAACCAATGGTCGTAAATGCCGCCCACACATACATATATCGTATCGCCGTTTTCCCAGAGGCCCGAATCGGCAGCAGGCTCGTATTTTATTGCGCCGACAACGGAATCGCGATTAAACGGTTCAATAACACCCGTCCAGGTTAAGGGATGATAACCCAATTCCCAGTAAAGTTCATCAAATGGATATACCTGAGTAAAGTATTGAATATATAACGATTCCGCGATCATCTCACCCCAATCGAGGAACCCGACCACGATATTCTGGTCGAGACCCAAACAACTGGTGTATGCGCTATCCGGCGTCTCGATAGCTATCAATTGCGGCGGGATAGTGTCGTAGATCGTGCAGCAATAAGTTCCCGAAATCGCAAGCTGCCGGTCGCCGGAATTATCGAAATCGAAATCGTTGTCATAGGCCCAAATCTCGTAGCAGAGGCTGTCCCATGCGGCAAGGCTGTCGCCCGGAATCGCTCCCGGCGCGGTCATCGCCCAGACAATCGAATCGCCGGGAACGCCCAGGGATTCCGTAACCGCGAATGTATCCATCGGAAGCCAGTATTCGATAGGCGGGAGGGGCGAGGTGGGGCGATACGACCAGAAATGTGCCATTATCCCCTGTCCTGTCGTGTCGATTGTCGTTATGTCGTCGTAAATGCCGTCAATATCCGCCAGTCCGATAGTTATATAGAAAGTATCGTTGCCTTCGTATGTGTAGCATGTGTCGAACCAAACTACTTCCGGCCCGATAGTGTCGTCGTCGCCGATCTCGAAACACCAGGAATAAACCGTGTCGTTAGGAATACAATTGTATGGCACGTCAAGAGAGGTCGAATCGCATATCGTCAGGTCGATACATATCTCCGCGAACTCCGTGAAAACAATATCCGGCGTGAAGAATACCGTATCGTTCTGCCAGCTTATCCTCGGATCGCCGTAGATAAACATGCCGCCGTTCCATGGGGAGCCGTTTTCAGTTATCTCAAAGATCACACAATCGTGTCCCACCCACGACAGCGAGTCGGTGAAGTGGGCATAAATCGTGGGCGTCCATGTGTCCGTCGTTTCGCCCTCGACCGGATAATACGCCATAGTATCGAGCGCGGGCGGTCTCAGGTCGAGGATAGCGCACCAGTGACGGTCCGCGATAAGTGTGTTGCCAAGCGTATCCGTCCAACCATCCGCAGGGATAGTTAAGCAGATAGTATCGCCGTCCGCGAGCGAGAAAGGCGGCCACGCGACGACTGTATCCGTATCGCCCAAACCGGGGATAAATTCGAACATCCCGGTCGGTGTGCCGGATGAATCCATCCAGAATACTGTATCCGTGTCGTTCCAGATAACGAATATGTCGCTCGTATCGACATGCTCCGGGTCGATAGTTACCATCCAGAAAGCGCCGGAATCGCAGAAAGTTATCATCGGGTCGAGAGAGAAATCCGGGAAGAAGATTTGGACCATCGGGCCTTCGCCGTTAATATAGAAAGTGCAGCATTCGGTCGCGATCCAGTTCGGCTCGCAAAGGATTGTGGAATCGGCCACGCTGTCAACACAATAGACGACAGTATCTCCGCCCTCGAAGCCAATCGTCGGCTGGAACCAGAGCGTGTCTATCGATTCATCGCCTGTCCACCAGATTAGGGGGCTTGCGGTCGTATAAGTAACGCCATTTACAATCACGTGTCCCGTCGTTGTATCTATCTTCCAGCTTGAATCGTCGATAACCCAGTAGGTCATCGGATAGGGGGTTGCGATCTCCTCACCCATTGCCGGCCAGTTGTCCACAACATAAGGACTATCCCAATCTATGAGGAACCAGCACGTGTCCCCTATTCCCGGTGCGGGATTGCCGAGAACGTCGTTAAGTGTGTCGATTATCACCCAAATCCAGACATCGAACGGCACGGCGTCGATATTGAGCACAAGCATCGAATCGCCGATAAGCATAACTCTCGAGCTATCAATATTATAATTATGCACAGCTACGCCGTCGAAATAGGTCATATCGAGGCTGTAGCCGGCAATTCCCTGCGTGTCCTGCAGATGCCATATAAATTGGAAATCGGTTCTGCAGTTTATCGCCATACTGCACGAAGGCGGCGAATACATATCGACAATCGGCCCGACTCCCGGTTCCATCAGGAACCACCAGCAATAGTTCGTGTCCGTCAGGTCGGAGATAAAATTATCTCCCATGCAGCCCGTGCTGTCGCAGGCCTCGTCCAGACAGACCCATATCGTATCGCCGACAAGCAGGGTCTCCCCCGCCGCGACCGCGTTCCACATTAAGGTGCCCGCAAGCGCGGTTCCCGAATCGGGAATCCATATCAGAATGCTGTCGTCGAACGTATAAACCGTGTCGTCGACAAAAAGCTCGAAACAACCGGGCACAATAGAACTAAATTCGTCGGTAATCAGAATAGAGATATCGGGCTGCGGTTCGAGAACCGGCATTATTGGGCCGATATACTCCGGCAATGGCGGCAACAGATCGACATGGAATGTTATGCACGTCGAGTCCATTCGGTATTCGAGCATGTCGTCCGCGCCCCATACACAAACTTTAACAATACTCGTATCGAATGGGGCGGTTGGATAGTATGCGAGCCTTGTATTCACGGCATCCCAGAACAGTATTCCCGGGCTGGGGTATGAAAAGACAACACCGTTGACGCTCATGTGAAGGTTCGATGTGTTGACGCCGTCCGGGTCGATAAGGTCGGCGACTATCGAGTCTTCGGGGCAAAGCAAAGAACCTGTCGAGGGCGGATGGTAGAAATCGGTCTGTGGGCCGCCCTGCGCAACCTGGAAGCACCATGTTGTATCGAATGTTGTGCAGACCTCACAGGCGGCGTTGTTGTCGCAAGCGCCATAGACCGTAAGGCAGGCGATGCTGTCCGTCGATAGACAGCGCTCGAACGGGTCGAAACTGAATATAAGCGTTTCGGCTATGCCGGTTGCACTGTCCACAATCCAGTATAACGTATCCGGCGCGGGAGAGTGTATCGAATCGACATCGTCCCCGCACCACGAATGAAGATGAACATAAACCGAATTCGTATCGACACCGGCGATATTATCCGGGAATGTAATATAGATCTCCGGCGAGAAGCTATAGACTGAATCAATTGGCGGAACAAGGGCAAATCCGGGCGGAGTATAGTCATAGACAAAGGTGAACAGGTTATCCACCTGATTGTTCTCGAAAATATCCTGCGCCTCGATACACACCCAAATCGTGCAGCCCTCGGCCACCGAATCCGGGGGAATAAAGGCGAATGTATCGATCGGGTCGCCGACATTATAATAAAGGACGGGCAGCGTATCTATCGTGAACACGCTCGTGTCGTGGGCGCACGTCCAGTAATATATTCTTACGGTGGAAGTGTCCACTCCCTCGATATCCTGCAATGTAAATATAAATGTGTCCGGCTGTTCGCACCCTAGGACGCCGTTATAATCCGGCCATACATTGACAATATTCGGCCCCTGAGATGGCACAAGCATCTCGCAAGTTTCGAGGAACGTCAGACAATTTGGCGGGCACATATCGGAAAAGTCGCATATAGAAGTAACGTGGAAGAATATCGTGTCTCCGCCACGCCACCAGGGGGCGAGCGTGTCTATCAGGCCGGTGTGCAGACCCACGGAATCGTCGTATATTTCCCACGCCGTCGGGACGGAATCATAACAGAACGGCAGCCACACTCCGAGACTATCGTGATAGAACTCCACGCACCAGCTCAGCGTGTCAATTCTTCCCCACTCGTCGAATGCGAAGAACCATATCGTCGGCATCGGAGAGGATACAGAATCGTCGTGGCAACTGGGCGTATAGAAAATCGAGTCCCCCATCGGCGGCGAGTGGTCGATAATGAACCAGTAATGATAAATCGCATCCGGCGCCACAAGCGGATTGATAAGTTCGTCAACCGCGTGAACCCAGACATCGTATGTATCCTCGACAGTGAACGCAGTCGGTGGGAACGCTTTCAGAATATGGTCTGTCCCGGTCAATACGCCGGAAGACCAATCCCAGTAATATCCAGTTCCCGCCACTCGAAGAGAACACTCGACCCATACCGAATCCCACAATATGGCATCGGAATCGTTCAGGGCGATGACGAGCGAATCGATGCTCGGACATGTCACAATCCAACTCTCACCCGGCTCTATAGCGTCTGGGACGGGGCCGTGCGCTTCGATCCAGAAAGACCAGCATGTATCGCATATACTCAACGGACAACCGATCGTTGTATCCGTATTATCCATGTTTCTTACACAAACTTCCACAGTATCGCCGCCCCGCGGCGGGTCCGGATAGAACGACAGATCAAAATAAGCGGTATCCGCCCCCCAATATATCGCGCCGGGATAATCGAATGCGTTTGTCCAGCTTGTTCCGCCATCCAGAGAGAAACTCAGACTCTCCGCCAGAATGGGAGCATAATCGTGCGCGATAACCGCCCAGATTATCGGCGTGCGCGTCGAAAGGCCGATATTTTCCGGCCACCATATCGTATCGAGTGTGTAATCGGGACATGGCGGAGTATTATCGAGGATGACGCACCATGTGCTCGGCGCCTCGTTCTGAACGAAAATACCATCCTCGATGTGATCGAAACTGACACAGACGGTTTCGCCCGGTGCGCCGTATAAGCTCAGGTCCAGGTTGAAAGAAATAGTGCAGGCGTCGGAGAACGACTCCCACATAAAGTCAACTTCGCTATCCGAAATAAAATAGGAATCCGGTTCGGGCGATGTTTCGGACCAGACGAGTATTATTGTAGAATCGACAAGCAGGCCGTCGCTGTCCCGCACACGCCAGACAAAGTCGAAATCCGTGCAGCTAACATACCGGTTCCTGGGTTGAATTCTGGAAATTACAGGCCCGCCGGCGCTTATCAACATCCCCCAATCGAAAGTAAGAGGATCGAATGTCATCAGGTTCTCGGCAATATTGGAACCGCACAAATCCATATAATCGAGGGAATCCCTCAAATAGGCGATATTCACGAGTATCGAATCCGCGTCCCCGGCGCCGGAACCAATATCCGCAAGCGCAATCTTAAAAGTGTCGCCAGACCATGAAACAAGCGGGTCATTCCCAAAGATCGTCGTGTAACCGGAAGCATGGTTTTTAAAAATGACCTTCACACTATCGTGGTAAAACCCACCGCAGCAGCCGGGATCGATAACGAAACTCACCGTATCGTAAGGAGATACTGTAGTGCACGCTCCCGCAACACCACAATACGGGTCCCATGTGTCCGGATCGCTTCCCGGCGAGGTCGTATCGCTCTGGAACGTCCAAATTTCGCTGAACGTTGCGTTGCCCAGATCGTCATAAGCCTGAACCAACTCCACAACGATCTCATCGGGGCAGTAATGCCACGGATACCCATAAGGAATGAGAATTTTATAATCGTCTATAAAAGAATTGGTATCGGGAATCTCGAAAACTGTATGCGAGGCGCCATCGACAAGGAAGTTGACACTGGTGCTGTCGATACCTGAAGGGTCCTCGAGCCGGACAGTTATCTCGAATCCGGGCGAACTCGGACTGCATTTCGTGCATGCGGAATCCCTGGGCCAGACGATCTCTGCAGCCGGCCCCGAGGCATCGACAATATATTCCCAGCAAACGCTGTCTCCTTCAAGAGTATTCGGGCCGCAAAGCGTGGCGATATCGTCGCAGCGAACAAGACAACAGGTAACAGTATCGCCGTCGGAAAGAGACAAAGAAGGTGGCGGCCCAAGATTAGTGAAGGTTAGCCAATAGTCCGTAGGCCCGGCGGAAACAATGTCAAGATGTGGTGAAGGGAATATATAAGAATATGCCGGTCCCACATGATTTATAAAGAAATGCCACTCGATAGACTCTTCGGCTATTCCACTTTCCTCATTAACCTTCAGGGTGCATGAGAACATGCTCGAGACAATACTTCCGTCGGGAGGACCTATCGAAGAGTAATCCGGGTTGGGGCCGAGTGTGTCGTTGGTAAAAGTCATTATAATCGGGGAAGCTATATTGCCCAATCCATCGCCAATTCCAGAAATATCAACGGTTATAAAACCCGGTATCAGGTCGATATTATAAACCTCTATACGGTTGCAATCCCAAACAACGGAATCCCACACCGCCAGACTGCAATACGGCCCCGGTGTGAACTGTAAAACGCCGAGAGTTGTGTCCAGACAGGAGGCGTCTATCGAACTAATTACAAAAGGATGATCGCCACTTAGGGAATCACAAGAAACTATCTCGCTTTCTGTTGGCTGAATAACGCTTAACCGGGGTTCCGTGTAGTCCACAAAGAATGTCCAGCATGTATCGGTTATTGAATTCGGGCCGCAGAAACCGTCTGTCAGGTCGGAAGCGATAATCAGGCAGACTTCCACAGACTCTTCGCTGGCAAAGCCTCCGGGGAAACTATAAAGAAGTGAACCGGTGAAATCATCCCAGGAAGCGCCCGGCGTATGAATATTCATCGGCGCAGAGCCGTTAACCGAGAACCTTATCGACAAAGTATCGACGCCAGCGATGGAGTCATAGATTCCAATATCTATCAGTGGGGTTGGAATGCCGACCGAAGAACCCGGCGGCGGCACAATATGCGTAATCATAGGCGGATCGGTATCCACGATAATATGATAGCACGTGTCGGGAGCTTCACAGCCGTTCCTGTCCTCCGCGTTCATAACACAGACATGGATCGTATCTCCCGTTTCATAATGAAAGATCGGGAAAGAATCCAGTTCGATAGTGAGCGTCTCCATCGCCGCGTCGGTTCCCGGAGACCAAATCACATCGTCGATATTCCCCCTGTCGAATAATATTGTATCGCCGTTCACAGCAATGATAGTAACAGTCTTCTCGAAATCGACCCCCTCGATAGTATCGGGGTCGGTATCGTCGATTTCGATAGATATCTCCAATCCACTGCCGCTTGTGCAGGCCGTGTATGGATTTGCGGGCTGAAGGAACGTAACTTCGGGCGGAGTTTCTGAATTATAAGGAATGTCAAAACAATATATTGAATCGAAGGGCGTCACACCGAGAATATTGGTCGAACATTCTACGTGGAAACAAAAAAGTCCAAATGTATCCGGATACGCATAAAAGGCCCAGGTTAAATTCACCGGAAAGCCTCTCTCGAGATCGAGAAGAATTGTATCTGTAACATCTAAGTAGGGATCGAGCGAATCAATAACAAGAGAACATAAGAAGGTATCATAATCCATGTGCACCCATACTGTATCGAACACAGTTGTATCCGGTGAGTTGTTAGATATGATAAATTGGAACTGACCCGGATTTCCGACTAACTCACATGAGTCGATAGACCAGGGACTTATAGCGGTCATACTCATTACGGCCAATTCTCCCGGGTTATACCTTGAATCGCCGAGACCGTAATATGTAACAATCTCCCGAGTATATCCCGCTTCAACATAAATATCATCCCACCTCAGGAGAGCGCCAGATAGGGTATATGGTGCCCCCGCGAATGTCGAATCGATACTAAAATTACTTAAAATTAAATCCTCCTCATCCCCATAAGCGAGGAAATCAGGGCGAGTGGCTTCATAACCGGTTATGATCCCTCTTGCAACAAGACCCGCATCGACAGTATCGAATCCATTCTCAGCCGCAATAAACCATCCGGGCATTGTAGTTGACCAAACAGTATTAACCGTATCGTAAATGCCGGGGATAGCTACCGGAGCGTCATCAACTCCATTAATGTTTATATCCCACTTATGTTCCAGCGCTATCGTATGCCCGTATGTGCCGGTATTTCTTATCACATACCTTACCCGGATCATACCGAGTGTATCCAGCGAATCCGGAGTGAAATATTGGTTCACTTCGATTATATCGCCACCCAATACAGGGATCAACCACTTGCTGTGGATCGTATTTGTAAGGCTAATTATCCTCGGAAAATCGGGCGCCATAAACGGATATAACTCGGAAGTTGTGTTCGGAGTGAAAGATGCTCTGCTTCGAGCAAGCCCAAAAGACGTTGTGCCGTCAACCCTAACAATAAAATTGCTATTAGCCCTAACGAAGGGATCCGGAAATTCATACGTGAGCTGCCGGGATGGGTTGTGCTGACCTACTCCGAAGAAGCCGAGGGAGTCATCCGATACCCGCACCTCGACCTGCTTGGAAATATCCAGGATTTCGGGTGGGCCGGGAACTTCTATATAATCCTGCCCGGAAAAAACGGGAGCAAAAAGAAAGGAAGAGAGGACGGGGGGGGGGGC
>DAOWNU010000284.1 GCA_030642425.1 bacterium
ATGTTGGCGTAGAGCGATTCGAGTGTCATCGCGCAGGCAATTTCGGCCTGTTTGAGCCAGCGGTTCATGTCGTAAAGGTGGATCGCGCTCATGGCGGTGAGAAGATTGGAGCCGTTGATTGTCGCGAGGCCGTCGCGTGCCTTCAGGCCGGGGATTTCGATACCGGCTTTCTCGAGCGCGACCTTTCCGGACAGGCGTTCGCCCTTGTAAAACGCCTCGCCTTCGCCCATCATCAGAAGGGCGATCTGGGACATCGGGGCGAGATCGCCGCTGGCCCCTACCGATCCTTTCCGGCACACGACCGGAGTTACGCCCTCGTTCAGCATCGCGATGAGCGTCTTTGTGATTATCAGGCGACAGCCGGAATTGCCGTGCGCGTGAACGTTGACCCGGCCGGCCATCGCGCCGCGGACATGCTCGATTTCCACCGGCTCGCCGATACCCGCCGCGTGATTGTAAATGAGATATTTTTGGAATTGCTCCATCTGTTCGTCGTCGAGAACGACCTCGGAGAACTCACCGATGCCGGTATTGACGCCATACATTATCTCGTGCGCCACGATCTTTTCTTCGAGCAGCGCGCGGCATTTATCGATTCTACCTTCGGCTTCTGGAGAAAGCCCGACTTTCTCGCCGTGCCTTGCGATAGCGACAAGATTTTCAACGGTCAGATTTGAACCGTCCAATGCGATAGTCATAGTGTTAACCTCCAATTAGGAACTTGTTTTTGTTACATAATCGATCAAAGCCGCAATGGGCCTGGATCAATCGGAATCTTTTTTGGGGAAGTAATATTTAGGGCAACATAATGTTGCCGGGGAGATTAGGGATAACGGATTCTGAGTTTCCACTTACCGATCATTTTGAACCTGCTATAAATAATTAACGCGTATCCAGCGGAAGATAATATTGATGTATCGGCGAGAACGCAAGGGTTCATTTAAAATAAATCCAAATTTCAAAGCACAAATGTCAAAAGGTAATGGGTAAAAGGTAAAAGGTAATAGGGCCACGCGCCACCGCCACTGAAAAAATGTCGAAACCCGTCCCACACTTAATCTGTCATTGCAAGCGAAGAGAAGTAATTTCTATATTTGAAAGAGATTGCCACGTTGCTGTCGGCCGGTGCCGACCGGGAGCACACATAGGTGCTCCCCTACTCGATTTTTTCGAGCGTGTCGTTTATCTTGCCCGATTCGTGGCGCTCCACCTGAGTTGCGATATATTTTTCAACTATATCCAGGTGCGATTTGCTCACCGAAACCACGCCGTAGCCCGGTTTCCATTCGAGTTTCTCGCCGCGTCCCATACCGGAGACATGCTCGACAGTCGAGTCTTTCAACACCGAAACTATGTCGTCGGGAGAAGCGACCGGCGGGGCGACTATCAGGACGTGCACATGATCGGGCAACAGCGCCAGGGCGAGACATCTCCCCTCGATGCGCTCGATCTCCTCCAGCATCTTCGCCTCGACCAATTTCGATGTCACGTCGTGCAGCGGTTTTTCCCCCGGCTCGATCCCGATAACTACATGATAAAACATCTCCGAGAACGGCATGTCTTCCTCCTATCGCGTAAAGTGTTCTTTTAGTTTTTTTACTACTTTGCTGCGCGGATAATCTCTTATAAGCCTGCTTGCCAGCGTTCTGTATGCGGGGCTTTGCGGCAAATTGGCGCGGTATATATTCACCGCCGCCTCGAACATCCTCAGTTTCAATCTGCCTCTGTTCGTGGAACCGGCGATCTCACAGAACTTGCGTATCGCGGACTTATAATCGCTAAGATAATCGCGATAAATCTCCCCTATCCGGATCAGCGGATAGTAATCCCGTTTATTATCCCGATAGGCCATCTCATATTCCCTGATCGCCTGTCGATAAAGGCCCTTGGCCACAAGCGTCTCGATATCCCTGTATTTGTTGGAACCCGTTCCCCCGGCCGGGCCGGCGTAGAAACCGCGCACGAGATCGATTATCGCAAATCCGAATCGGATCACAACGATCGCCCAAAAATAATAACTCAACATCGTCATGAAATGATCGTTGAAAGTGGTTCCCGGTTCCAATTGGTCGTTCATAACTCTCATATAAATAACCGAGAAACCTATTAAAAAAATCGCCGTAACCAGCACATACATCACGAACACAATTCGCGCGTCGTCTTCGTCCCGGCTCAAGAATATTTTTTGCAGCCATTCGAAAATTATCACTGCTCTCCCCCATTTTCTACTCGTGATTTGTCGAGCATTTCGCGGGCCATTTCCCCTGCATGGGATTCGGGAAACTCTTTGGCCACCTTCTCGCAAAGGGGCATATAGCTGTCGTGGCCGGGCATTTTGTCCCGGAATATCTCCAGCATATTCGAATATGCCATCAATCGCGCGCGCGCGTCTTTCGTCGTTCTCGCTATCAACGCGAACTGGTTCAGCGCGGCGGGATAATCCTTCATATCGAGCCAGTATATCTCCGCGATACGAAGGCGAGGGCGCTCATCCTTTTCCTCCCGCTCGCGGAATTCCGCACGATAGCGGTTGATAGCCTCCGGGAAATTGCCCTTTACGACAAGCGCCTCGATATCGGAGAAATCGTCGCCCATCCGCTCCTCGGAATCCGAGCCATAATATAAGGTGTGTGTCCCCTTGATCGCAACCAGAGCGATCCGGCCCATGAACAATACAAAAATATACGCCGCAATCAAAGTGAGACAGCCCAATGCACGACCGCTGACAAACGAAGCCGCGCCGGCCAAAGGCACAAGAAGAATAAAGAATACACCCGTCAGGCCGATATAGATGAACATCATATACCGCCGGTCGTCGAGGTTATCGCCAAAAATTACATCCTTGACCGAGTCGAGAAATTTTCTTATCTTTAATTTCGGTTCGCGTTTCATGTCAATACTAATTAAACGATGGAGGTTACATTGGTCAAGGTAAAATGGCTCGGACACTCGGGTTTTTTTATTGAATCTGAAAAAAATTCGATACTTATCGACCCATTTCTGACCGGGAACCCGAAAGCTGTCCAAAAAGCCGAAGATATCAGCGCCGACTTCATACTCATAACTCACGGCCACGGCGATCATCTCGGCGACAGTTTCGAGATCGCCAAGAAATGCGGCGCAACAATAATCGCGCCGAACGAACTGGCGCTTTACGCCCAACAGCAGGGGCTGAAAACCCACCCGATGCATATCGGCGGCTTCGCAAAGTTCCCATTCGGAAGTGTGAAACTGACTCCCGCCTTCCACGGGAGCAGCGTTGTCGATAGCGACGGCAACATCCTTTATATGGGCATGCCCTGCGGTTTTCTTGTCGGGTTTGAGGGCAAAGTTATATACCACGCGGGCGACACGGGACTTTTCGGGGATATGAGACTGATTGGCGAAAATCGCGACATCGACCTTGCGATGCTCCCAATCGGCGACAATTTCACGATGGGCCCCAAAGACGCCGCGCGCGCGGTGGATTTTCTAAAACCGAAAATCGTCGTCCCGATGCACTACGGCACGTGGCCGATTATCGACACTTCGCCGCAGGAATTCGCAAAACTTGTTAAAACCGAGAACGTTGTCGTGAAAATATTGGAGCCGGGCGGGATTATCG
>DAOWNU010000303.1 GCA_030642425.1 bacterium
CGTTACGGTGCAAAGCTTCAATTCGACGGTGTATTGCTACAATTTGGCGGTGCATGTCTTCGCCGTCGCGATGTCGCCCCTCGCAATAGCAAAACCGACGCGCAACGTCGCGGTGCGTTCCCTCATCATCGCCATGCACCCCCTCGATGCCGCGATTCCGTAGGTGTAACGGGCGTATGCGATACGCCCCTACGACCAAATTATCATTTTAAAGAACGATGCGAAAACACCCGTCATTCAGGGCACGTTCCTTTTGTCATTTGGGCTTTGAACTTCAATTGACATTTGGGCTTTGGATTTTGAGCTTCATTTGACATTTCTAATACTTTATTCAGGCGGACTTGCCCATACATTCTCGCGACCCACAATTTCTTTCAGTTCGGCGACCATCGATTTCGAGCCTACCGTATTGAACTCCCTGCTCAATGCCCTGAATGTGTGCTCCTTCGCGATAATGTGCATCCGGGTCGGGATATTGCCCTCGTATTTTTTTAAAATGGATTTTATCTCCTCGATTTCCTCCGCGGCGATTTCGGCGTCGAAACGGACGTGCACACAGCCGACAAGTTTTTCCCATGCCTTCTCTAGCGGGATCACCCTTTCCACAGCGAGCTTTCCGCCCCTGCTGTCGATATTGAAAACGCCGCCAAGCATATACAATTGGTTTTTTTCGAGCCGACCCGCGAATTTCCTATAAACTTCCGGGAAAAAGACCACGGAAACGGAGCCGCTCGTATCCTCGAGTGTGCCGAATGCCATCGGTTCCTTCTTGCGTTTTGTGATCGTTTTGTCGAGCGAATTCAGCATCCCGGCGATAGTCACCGGCGTTCCGCCGCCCAATTTTTCCGTATCGGCGATCTTGTGCGTTGCGAAGGCCTTAATTTCGTCCTCGAATCGATTCAAAGGGTGGCCGGAAAGATACAGGCCCAGGGCGTTTTTCTCGTTGGTCAGCTTCGTTTGATTCTGCCACGGCTCCACCGTAGCGGGTTCGGGATAGACTCTCAGTTCCTCCTCGCCGCCAAACAGGTCGCCCGCCGAAGCCGCCACCTCCGCGCCGTCAACCTTCGCCGCCCAGGCGAGGGCGTCGGGGATTGTCGGAATGAGTGTGGCCCTATCGAGGCCGAGCGAGTCCAACGCGCCCGCGAAAATGAGATTTTCCAGCGCCCGCCGGTTCACGAGACGCAAATCTACCCGCTCGCAAAAATCGTAGATATTCTCGAATACGCCGTCCTCGCGCCTCGCTTCGACAATCGAATCCGCGGCGCACGAACCCACGTTCTTAATTGCCGCCAATCCGTAACGGATATTGTTCCCCTCCACGGAAAAAATTGTGTAACTTGCGTTGATATCCGGGGGAAGTATCTCGATTTCGTGGCGGCGGGCGTCGTCGATCCAGTCGGAGATTTTGTTCGTGTTGTAAATCTCGTTCGTCATGCTGGCCACCGTGAATTCGAGCCTCCAATGCGCTTTCAGATAGGCCGTCCGGTATGCTACCACGGAATAGGCCGTGGCGTGGGCCTTGTTGAATCCATATTCGGCAAATTTCGTCATCATGTCGAAAACATTTTCGGCCGTTTTTCCGTCGATCCCCTTCTTTTTTGCGCCGCTCACAAACTCCTCCCGCATCGCAATCATGTCCCTGTGTTTTTTCTTGCCCATGGCGCGCCGGAGAATGTCCGCCCTCCCAAAATTGAACCCGGACATCGCCTGCGCGATCTGCATCACCTGCTCCTGATAAACGATTATCCCGTAAGTATCCCTGAGCACCTCTTCGATAATCGGATGGGGATATTCAACCTTTTCGTGGCCGTGTTTGCGCGCGATAAAGCTATCGATAAACTGCATCGGCCCGGGACGATAGAGCGCGTTCATGGCGATCATATCCTCGATACGGTTCGGGTGAAGTTTTCGAAGATTGTTCGTCATGCCCTCGGATTCGAACTGGAAAATCCCCAGCGTGTCGCCATGCGACAGAAGCGAGAAAGCGGCCTCGTCGTCCAGCGGTGCTTTGGTTACATCAATTTTCTCGCCGGTATGTTCGAGTATAATTCTTTCCGTTTCGGAGATAACGCTGAGCGTTTTCAGGCCGAGAAAATCCATCTTGACAACGCCGATATCTTCCGTGGAAACCCAGTCGTATTGCGTGGTGATTTCTTCCTTATTCGTTCGGAAAAGCGGGAGATAATCGGTGAGCGGGCCGGGGGTGATAACCACTCCGGCGGCGTGTTTTCCGGCGTGACGGGGCAGGCCCTCCAGTTTCATCGCGAAATCGACCAGCTTCTTAACACTCTCGTCTTTGTTATACAGGTTGCGGAACTCGGCCACCTCTTTGAGAGCACTGTTTATCTTCTCATTCGGGCCGCCGGGGATCATTTTCGATATTTTGTCCACCTCGTCGTAGGGCATATTAAGAACCCTGCCGACATCTTTGATCGCGCTGCGAGCCTTCATAAAGTTGAATGTTATTATCTGGGAGACGGAATCGGCGCCGTATTTTTCGCGGACATATTCGATAACCTTTTCGCGCCCGGAGTCCTCGAAATCGATATCGAAATCGGGCATAGAGACGCGCTCCGGATTCAGAAATCTCTCGAAAATAAGGGAGTATTTGAGCGGGTCGATATCCGTGATGCCGAGCGCATAGGCCACGATACTCGCTGTCCCGCTGCCGCGCCCCGGCCCCACCCGGACACCGCGTTCGCGTGCGGCGTCGGTGAAATCGGCCACGATAGCATAATAGCCGAGATAGCCCATCCTGCGTATAACCGAAAGCTCGTGCTCCGCCCTCTCCTTTATCTCATCGGTCAACTCGCCGTATCTTTTTGTAAGCCCTTCGTATGTCCTCTGGCGGATATACTCTTTATTGTCCGCAAAGCCCTCCGGGATAGGGAATTTTGGCAGGAGAGACTTGCCCATCTCGATATCGACATTGCACCGCGCGGCAATCTCGACAGTATTCTCAAGCGCCTGTGGATAGTCGGCAAACATGCGGTTCATCTCCTCCGGCGTGCGGAAATAGACCTCGTGGCTGGAGAATTTGAACCGCGAAGGATCGTCGATTGTGGTGCCGGTTTGCATGCAAAGGAGCAGTTCGTGGAATTTCCAATCTTCCGGGTAAAGATAATGAGCGTCGGTGGTGGCGACGAGCGGTATTCCCGTCTCGGCGGACAACCCCGCGAGCATCGGATTCACTCTCTTTTGCTCATCGACACCGTGATCCATTATCTCGAGGAACACGTTATCCTTTCCGAATATGTCTATATACTCTCCGAGCGCGCGCTTTGCGCCGTCGGGATCGTCTTTCATGAAACGAAAGGGGACTTCTCCCTTCAAACACGCGGTCGAAGCAATAAGCCCATCGGAATGCGCCGCAAGAAAATCCTTGTCCACGCGGGGTTTATAGTAGAAACCATCGGTGAATCCGGCGCTGGAAATCCTCATCAGGTTGCGATAACCGTTCAGGTTCTCGGCCAGCAGGATA